>JAFDMD010000074.1 GCA_019306185.1 Deltaproteobacteria bacterium | reverse complement strand
AATGTAGTCTTTTTCGAGATTTTTAATTAACTCCGTTTTACACAGCTTTATAACTTAAATAAAATATAAAAATAAGAAAGTTACCGACTATGTTCGACATAAAAAAATATAAAATAGCCTCCTCCGTTAAAGAGGCTATAAGCTTATTGGCAAAAAATCCGAACGCAAAACTTATTGCGGGCGGAACGGACGTTTTAATCAAGCTAAGGCACGGCAAAGAAGAGTTTGCAAATCTTGTGGATATTCATAATTTAACGGAGCTAAAATTTATAGAAAAGGATTCGGACGGAACTATTAAAATAGGATCCGGAATGGAATTTGCAAATTTGGCGACAAATAAGATTATATTAAAGGATGTTCCGGTATTATCAACGGCTTCAAGCAGCGTAGGAGGACCTCAGATAAGGAATACGGCGACTATAGGCGGCAATCTTTGCAACGGAGCGCCGAGCGCGGACAGCGCCGCAAGCCTGCTTGTATTAGACGCTATTCTTGAATTGGAAGGAGCGACGGGAATTCGAGAAATTTCAATAAACGATTTTTATATAGGACCCGGAAAAACCGAGATAAAGCAAACCGAAATATTAAAAACAATAAAGATAAAAAAGAAAAATTATCTGCAATTCGGGGCGTCTTATTATAAGTATGCTATGCGCAAAGCTATGGATATCGCCACAATCGGCTGCGCCGCCGCATTAAAGATGAATAACGATAAAATCGAAAATTTAAAAATAGCCTTTACTGTCGCGGCACCCAAACCTAAAAGATGCAAAACCGCCGAGGATTTTGCAAAGGGAAAGGTTTTATCCGAAAAACTTACGGAAAAGATAGCCGAACTTGTTATGGAAGATTTAAGCCCCAGAGATTCTTGGCGGGCTGCAAAAGATTTTCGTATTCATATTATACAAACGTTGGCAAAAAAGGTTATTGCGGACGCTTCAAAATTCGCCGTATAACTTCTCGCTTTGTTATCCGACGAATTTTTATTATTTATAACTTCATAGTTTGCCGGTTTTCCGCTAATATCGAAAAGCTTCCAACAGCAATAAAGCTTGACTTGGGCTATGCTTCGTCGTTATTTTTTTTATCGTCCGGAACCGGATAATATTTTAATGCCGAACATAAAGAGTTTATAATTTTTTTAAGATTCGATTTATTTGTCATCATTTTATATTGCTCGCAAGCTCCTTCGGGCAATTCTGAAATTAATCTTAAAAAATATATATCATCATCTCTTATCCCTATATTAACGTCGTCAATCCATACGGGGCTTATATCGGCATTACAATGCAATTCGACAGGTTGCTCCTCGTTTGCTTCTTTAATTTTTTTGGCAGCCATATTAATCCCTTTTATATATATTTATATAATTTTTCACTATCCGTATTTGTTTTATTCCATATCATTGTATTCAATATTTTTTTATTGTTGTATCGAGTAAAATTATTAAGGCAATCTGGTGCAAAAATAATATATTTTGTTTGCTCTGTTAAAGTTTTGTTTAATAAAAATCTTCCGTCTCTTTTTTCCTTAAATAATAACGCCGATTTTTTATTATACAGTTTTTTTCCGTCTAATTCTATAGAATATATAAAACCGTTTTTTATTCTTACATTTTTATGAAGCGCTTGTTTTGTTATATTTAACAAATAAGCGGTTTGAGATGCGGAAATAAAATCTTGAACGGGTAATTGATTTAAAAGTTTAAGTTTGATTTCCCGCTCCTTTTTTTCAATTTTTACGGCGGTATCACTATGAAACAAAAGTTTATTACAATCGGGGCATTTATAATATGTAACATTATGAACTTCAAAATTTCCTATTATATTGTTGCTTAAAGATATTTCCCCCTTCTTTTTTGTATAGTTACTTTTGCAATCATAACATTTCATCTTTTATATCTCCTTAAAGCTATCAATTATTAAGGCTTCCTCTTCGACGTAAAAATGGGTATATACGTTTTCGCCCATTAGTCCATATGCTCTGTAATAATCAACCCAAATTTCGGGATTATCAAATCGTTTTTCGGATTTATACCAGTATTTATAAGGTAACGAGGCTATTGCTTTTTTTATAAGTTCAAAATTCCAACCGAAACTTTTAAAAGCCGTTTTCTTAGCGGCATCGGTTATATACGCCTTATTATTTTTTACCAATTTATTTATAACGGCTTTACTGTAATAAGGTTTTGTTCTAGCTGATTGTTTTTTCATAGTTATCATCTATGGTTGACAAAGGTCAACTATTATTTTTTGATAGTTTAATCAAAATTTCCGGCGGAATCATTGTCTTTACAAAGACGTTTGGCGGAAGTTCTATCGCGTCTTCTGTAGTCTGCAACAAAACTTCTCCTTCCTTTGCGTCTGAAAGATCTATTTCGTATAAAATTTTAAAAAGAGGCAAGTTATTTAAAGCCGATTTATAGCCGGTTACCGTTATTTCTATCTGTTTTGGATTGATTTCGGCAATAACAAGCCCTTTCGGCAGATTTTTAATTTTGATAGGCGCGTTTATAACCGCGGCTTGGTTTTCGCACGCGTTAAATAAAAAAAGGGTTGATATTATTAATATAAAAAAAAGGATATTCTTCTTCAAAGTCTGCTTCCTCCGTTTATATTATATTCGGATTTTCATTTGCGTTTTTTATTGCGTCTATTATTTTTAGAGTATTTTTTGCGGACGCTACGTTATGAACTCGAACAATATCAGCGCCGTTAAGAGCCGCCGCCGCTATGGTAGCGTTTGCGCCTGTTTCTACAATTTCGGAATCCGGAAGCGGTTCCCTATTATTTTTTGTAAGCAGATTTCTTATAAAGGCTTTTCGAGATGTTCCTATAAGTACAGGCAAGTCGAGCGTTTTAAACTCTTTTAATTTTTTTAAGATTATAAGGTTATGTGAAAATGTTTTTCCAAAGCCTATGCCCGGGTCTATTATAATTTTATTTTTAGAGACGTTATAAGATTGCGCAAGTTTAACCGAATCCGATAAAAATTGTTTTATCTCTTTAATTAAATCATTATACTTTGGCTCTACCTGCATTACTTGAGGATTTTTTTTCATGTGCATAAATATCAACACGGCGTTACAATCCGCCGCAACTTTTGCAAGGAGCGGATCGAATTTTAAGCCGCTTATATCGTTTATTATGCAAGCGCCGGCTTTTATCGCCTCTTTTGCTACATTCGATTTTGTAGTATCTATCGAAATTGGAATCTTTATCTGATCCGCAAGTTTTTTTATAACAGGCGCAGTCCTGTTTATCTCTTCCTCTTCGGTTACCGGTTCTGCAAAAGGTCTTGTGGATTCGCCGCCTATATCTATTATGTCCGCTCCGTCTTTCTCCATTTTTTTTGCGTGTTGAATTGCCTTATCTATTGCAAAAAATTTTCCGCCGTCCGAAAAGGAATCCGGAGTTACGTTTAATATGCCCATTATTTTTGTTTCGGAACCGAAACTAATTTTATATTTGCCGCAATTTAAGGTTGTTTGCTTCATTTTTTAAGCCTTTTGATCTCCGCCTTTATTTCATCGAGAACCTCTTGGTTTTGAATAATCTTTTTATTGCCGCTTCTAACGGAAAATATTACAAATACTCTTCCGCCGTATTTATCTTCAAAAGTTTGAAAACTTGCTTGCATTCTTTCCGTAATTTTATAATTTCCGAAGTTTGCATTTGCGGTAATAGGCTTTATTTGAATGCCAAAAGCTTTATTTCCGACTTTTCCTATATAATCAATATCTCCTGCATGGTCTAACTCGAAATCGCTTTCCTCAAATTCTATTTCCGGAAATAATTTCGATAGTCCGTCATTTATTACCGACTTTTCTAATAAAAAACCGTCATAGGTTCTAACAATCGTAACTTCGTAAATATAATCTTTACAGTCTTGTAAGCTTAAATCTTTAAAAGCCGCAGTCCATTCCGGTATAACTACTTCCGTAATTTTTGCATATAATCTTTCTCCGAGTTCCTCTAATGTTTCTTTTGTAATTTTTATTTTATCTTTTTTCTTTGCATATGCTTTTTCAAAATAAAAGTTTTCCCATTCTTCCAATACCTTCGGCTGACAATCTCTGATTAACGCCATTACCGCCCCTACTTTATTCGGTCTTGTAAGTTGGTAGGTATTGCTTGAATAATTTAATATTTTCTCTTTTTTACCGAATGGTTTAGCATATTTTTTTATTTCTTTTTTCATAACCGCGCTTTTTTAAAATAATTTATAAATTTCTCTTTATTTTTAAAATTATAGGATAAATCAACACTCGCAAGACCGTGTTTAATTAAATGAGCATTTAAAAAGGTTCTGTTTTTTAAGTATAAATAAACCAACGGTTTCCTGTTTTTATCATATTTGTTTTCGTCATATTTAAAAAAAACTTTTTGCGATTTTGTTTTTATCTTTAAAAACTCTATTGCTTCTCTACTTGCCTCTTTTGCCTCTTTAACCCCGATTAGCCTAACGACAATATCATTATTTAATTTGATTAATTCGGGGCTGATAATTTCTTTTACGGAATAATATTTTTCTCTTTGATTTGAATCGTTATTCTCGATTTTTGAGCCGAACCGTAATTTTCTATGGTCTATTTTTTTGTCGAATTTATGAAAATCCTTAAATATATACGGAAAATTATTAATTTTTTTTGCGTAGTTTATTTTTTTTTCTTTTTGCCGAATAAATTCATAAGACGAGCCGAAAATATCGCCCTGTTTGCCTTTTAATTTTTTCTTGATTAAGCCGGCAAAATCAGGATTTATTTCATATCCTACGGAGTTTCTGTTCAGGTTTCTTGCCGCAAGCGAAGTTGTTCCGCTTCCAAGGAACGGGTCAAGTATTGTGTCGCCTACAAAAGAAAACATCTTTATTAGTCTTTTGGGCAGTTCTTCCGGAAACATTGCAATATGTTTGTCCTGCTTAACTCCGCCGAAATTCCAATGTCCTTGAAAATACTCTTTCCATTCCTCTTTTTCAATTTTAGATAGCTCTTTTATTTCTTTTGCCGGTTTTTTTGGGGTTCCAAGTTTTTTAAAGATTAAAATGAATTCATAATCGATCGAAATAATGCCGTTTTTCGGAAAAGGATAACTTCCCATTACCGAAGCTCCGCCCGTAGTATTTGAGGTGGTTTTTTTTTGCCAGATAATTGCGCCCATATAATCAAACCCCATTGCTTCGCAAAATTTTATTATTTCGGTTCTAATCGGAATAACTTTATATCGTCCGTAATAAACCGCTCTTGCAAACTGGTCTCCTATATTAACGCACAATCGGCTTCCGGCGCTTAAAACTCTATGGCATTGGCTCCAAACAAGATTTAAATTGTTGACGTATTCTTCATAAGTATCGTTGTATCCGATCTGCTCTTTAATACCGTAATCTTTTAACTGCCAATATGGCGGCGAGGTAATTATTAAATCAACGGAGTTATCCGCAAGCTCCGGCATTTGCCTGCTATCTCCGATAATTATTTTATGAACTGTTTTTGTTTGCAAGGCGGATAAAAATTTTTTTGTTTGAATTATGGTTTGAATAGCAAATCGCTTTTTTTTATTGTTACTATAAAAGAGGGTTAGGTTGTTTTAACCGATGCCGAAAAACTTGCGTTTTAAGCGCAAACGGTTTTGCCAACACCTGTGATTTATCGCTTTGTTATCACTCCCTCGTTTTTTATTAAGGGATTTCTCCTCGCTTTGCTCGTCGAAATGACAGGGTAAAAAAATGTTCGTCTGGAATAATAAGTTTGTCATTGCGAGCGAAGCAAAAAAACCCTTAATTATTTCCCCGTTATTTCTTCGCCGCGAGTTGTTTTTGTTTGTCATTTCGACGAGTGAAACGAGGAGAAATCCCTTAATTAGCGCCTTCTAATCTTATCCTTTGTTCCTTTGTACAAATCTTTTTGCGATTAAAAACCGTTACCTGCCGCCTAAATTAAACAAACTAACCCATTTTACTCGTAGGAAACGCCCGGGACTTTTACGCCCGGTCTCATCTCTATTATTAAATCGTCAAATTCTTTGCCGGATACGGTCTCTTTATCAAGCAACATCTCGGCGACTCTATGTAGTATGTCTATATTTTCTTCTATTATTGCTTTTGCTTTTTCATAATTAGTTTTTATGAATTTGGTGATTGCCTCGTCTATTCTATCTGCGGTATTGTCCGAATAATCTCTTTGATGAGCTATTTCTCTGCCTAAAAATACCTGCTCGTTCTGTTTTGAGTAAGAAAGAGGCCCTAACTCGCTCATTCCCCATACCCGAACCATTTGCTGCGCTATCTCCGTAGCCTGTTTTATGTCGTTTGAAGCTCCGGTGCTAATTCTGTCAAATATTACCTCTTCGGCTGCTCTTCCGCCGAATATTACGCTTAGTTCGTTTTCCAATTGATCTTTAAATTTAAAATCTCTTTCCTCCGGCAAAAACCATGTAACTCCGGCGGCGCTTCCTCTTGGGATAATGGTTATTTTATTGAGTTGGTCAGTTTCCGGCAAAAATTTAGCCACAAGCGCATGTCCGCCTTCATGATATGCGGTTATTTTTTTATCTTCCTCTTTTATTACTTTCGATTTTCTTTCTAACCCCATATAAACCTTATCTTTTGCATTCTCAAAATCTATCATTTCAACTTTGTCCTTGCCATGTTTTGCCGCGAATAATGCGGCTTCGTTTACAAGGTTTTCAAGGTCCGCGCCGGAAAATCCAGGAGTGCCTCTCGCTATAACAGAAGCGTCCACATCTTTATCTAGAGGACTTTTTTTCATATGGACATTTAATATCTTTTCCCTTCCCGCAATGTCCGGCAAGGCTACTATAATTTGTCTGTCGAATCTGCCCGGTCGCAAAAGCGCCGGATCCAAAACGTCCGGCCTGTTTGTCGCAGATATCAGTATTACTCCTTCGTTTGATTCAAAGCCGTCCATTTCTACAAGCAGTTGGTTTAAGGTCTGTTCTCTTTCGTCATGTCCGCCGCCGAGTCCCGCTCCTCTATGTCTTCCTACGGCGTCTATTTCATCTATAAATATTATGCAAGGCGCATTTTTTTTGCCTTGTATAAAAAGATCTCTTACTCTCGACGCGCCGACTCCTACAAACATTTCTACAAAGTCGGAGCCGCTTATGGTAAAAAACGGAACTTGCGCTTCCCCTGCTATTGCTTTTGAAAGAAGAGTTTTACCGGTTCCCGGAGGTCCTACAAGCAGAACCCCTTTTGGTATTCTACCTCCTAATTTCGTAAATTTTTTAGGATCTTTTAAAAAATCGACAACTTCGGCAAGCTCCTCTTTTGCTTCGTCTATTCCCGCTACGTCGTCAAAGGTAACTTTGCTTTTTCTGTTGGATAAAAGTTTTGCCTTGCTTTTCCCAAAAGAAAGGGCTTTTCCGCCTCCTCCTTGCATTTGACGCATAAAAAATAACCAAATTCCTATTAAAAATATCATAGGAAACCAAGAGGCAAGCAATGTAAGATACCATGGGGATGTCTCCGGCGGCTTAACGGTTATGGAAACCCCTTTTGTTCTCATTGTTTTTATTAGTTCCGGATCATTAGGATAAAATAGTTGATAACGCCCTCCGTTTATATCCGTAACGGTAAGTTCGTTCTCCTTTATAGTAACCTCTTTTACCGTCTCTTTATCTACCATATTAAGAAACTGGGTATAATTTATCTTGGATTCTACGGACTGGGGGCGCTGTAAAAGGTTATAGAATACAAGAGTCATAACTACGATAACAATCCATAACGCCAAATTTTTACTAAATTGATTCACCACAATCTCCTTGATTTGTTATTCTTGCCGATTTTTTTTAATTCGATAAACATTAAAACTAAATTTTAAGCAAGAAAAACCTCCCCTTTTATAACCTTTTTTGTTTTTTCGGTTATTTTACAGATATTCGAGGCTCTTAAACCCGCTATCCATATTATTTTATCTTTGCTTAATACTATAGGGCAGATATTTCTTTTATTTGCCGAAATTTTATTATTAATAAAAAAAATTTTCAACTTTTGCCCCCCTGTCATTCCAAGGGGTATAAATTTATCTCCGTTTCTAAAATTTCTTATTGTAAGAGGAAATACTATTTTATCCGCGTCAAAATATTCTTCCGACTTATCCTTTTCTTTTAAAAAATTTTTCGGCAGACTCTTTTTTGCAATTTCGCTAAACCTTATTTTTTGTCGCGCCTCTTTTATTAAAACAGTTCCCGGCTTTTTTAATTTGTATTCGTAACAAACGCTTTCCGGCTTTTTATAATTCTGTTTTTTGGTAAATATAAGAAAATTTTTATTTTTTACAACCAATATATTGTCGCTTATATCTGCGGAGGCGTAATTTGAGCGGTTTTTTGTAAGTTTTACTATGGAAGCGATATGCGCGAAAGATACGTTTTTAAGGTCTGTTTTAATATAGTTTAAAGCCTCTCTTACAATTCGTCTTTTACCGCCTTCAGCTATTTTGTTAAGCTCATCTAATAAAAGCGTTATTCGATCTTCATCTTTTTTATATATGACTTTTTCAAATATAGGAGGCAAAATCCGTAAAATCCATTCCTCCTCTTTTTTTGCGATTGAGGATATATTATTAAGGGTTTGCGCTATATTCGGATTATACTCTTTTTTTAATAAAGGAAGTAGGTTTTGTCTTATTCTATTCCTTAAAAATTTTGTGTCGCAATTTGATTTATCTTCAACATGCTTAAGGTTTTTGGCTTTTATATAGCGGTATATGGCTTTTTTTTCTATTTTTATAAAAGGTCTTATATATTTGCCTTCTCTAACTGCCGGTATTCCGCAAAGCCCTGATATTCCGGCGCCTCTTATTATGCGCATTAGCGCTAATTCCGCGTTATCATCCGCGTTATGAGCAAGAGCTATTTTATTATATCCGTTTTTTAAAGCTGTTTTTTCAAAAAATTTATACCTTATATCTCTTGCGGCATCTTCCAAAGATTTTTTTGTTTTTTTTTTATAAGCGTTTACATCCTCTTTTGCGGAGAAAAACGGGACTTTTAAAACAGAGGCTGTTTTTTTTACAAATTCTTCATCCTCAAAAGCCTGTTTGCCTCTTATAAGATGATTTAAATGCGCCGCGGCTATAAATATTTTATATTCGGAAGCCGCGGCATGCAAAAAATGAAGCAAAGCTATGGAATCTGCGCCGCCGGATACGCCTACCAATACTTTATCTGCCGGTTTTAACATATTATAGGAGGCGATTGTTTTTTTTGCGACAAGCCCAAGGCTTTTATTGAAGTTTTTCCGCAATACTGTCATGTATTAGCTCCGAAAGTTGTTTATCCCACATGCCTACTACGCCGGAACGCACCGATATTTCGGTTAAATTAAGTTTCTGTTTTGTTATGGCAACCGTTATTACCGATTTATTTGTTCTTTCCGCTTTTAATATAATTCTTGCGGTTTCCCGAATTGGCTCGAACATTCTTACGTTTAATCCTTTTAAAACATGATTGGAGGCTGCAACGCATTGATCGAATTTTTTATAGTAGTTTCTTTTAACCTCCCCTTTAACATATGTATAAACTCCGGTTCCGGCTGCGGCGCCTCCTATTATAACTCCGGCGCATCCGTAAATAGGCAAAATAGCAAGTATAATTAAAGCGAGTATTCTGTTTTTAATTCTTTTTTTCATAACTTCTCCTTTGTTTATAATTTGATTAGTCGGCGCTGAAAAAGCGGGCAAACAAACTCGGATACTGCCAAATTGAATTATCGGATAATTAACCGAACCGCTCGTTTTTTACGCTTTTTATTAAGGGATTTCTCCTCGCTTCGCTCGTCGAAATAACAAGCAAAAACAACTTGTGTTAAAATAACAGACAAAAAATTTGCTTTGTCATTTCGAACCGAAGGGAGAAATCCCTTAATTAGCGCCCCGTCGTCATTTCTATCGCGGATAGAAATTCCTTAATTATTGCCTTCTAACCTTATCCTTTGTGTTCCTTTGTACAAATTTTTTACTATTAACTGCTTTCTTCCCCTTCGGTTATAGATAGCATTATATCGCGGGGCGTTTTTGCGTCCCCTATTATTTCAAATTCAATTTTATTTTTTTTAAATATTTCCGCCGGTTTTTTTATCGGTTGCATTGCGTCGGACAAAGCAAGAGTATCAAATCCGGCAAGTCGATTCCCCCCCCCCCTTATATTTAAAAATTACTCCGTCTTTTAAAATTTCTTTTAAAGTCGCCTCTTTATAAAGGGTTATGTCCCCTTTTTTTAAGCGTTCTCTTAAATAGTATCTGTCGTTTGCGGACATATCTTGCGCAAAATGTTTATCCTTATGCAATACTACAACCTTTTTCCCTTTTTCCGCAAGATAATCGGCTGTTGTAAGCCCCGCTCTATCCCCTCCTATTATAATAACATTATATCCGCATACGGACTTTTTTAATAGTATATCATAAACCGCGCAAATCTGCATATCTGTTTTTGATATCCCCTTTATTAAAGGTATATCCGCCAAACTGCCGGATGCAATTACCGCTTTATCCGGTTTTATCTTGTCTATTATTTTTTGATTTAACGGAGTATTAAGCAGTATTTTCACCTTTAACTTTTCAAGTTGATTTTCAAAATAATCTATTATATCCGCAACCTCTTTTCTACCCGGAGCCGCGGACGCCGCTTTTGCCATTCCGCCGACATTCCCTTTTTCCTCTATAATTATAGGTTTATCCCCTTTTAACGCCGCTGTTCGCGCCGCTGCAAGTCCTGCGGGTCCAGCCCCTATTATTAAAATTTTTTTCGGTTTTTCCGTCTGTTTTATCTTCTCGTTTAAAAGATATTCTCTGCCCATGTTCGGATTTACTACGCATATAGCTTCGTTAAGGTTAAAAACCTGATGTATGCATCCAAAGCAGCAGCCTATACAGGGTCTTATATCCTTTATTTTTCCTTTATAAGCCTTTTCCGCAAGTTGCGGATCCGCTATATGCGCTCTTCCCATTGCTACAGCGTCCGCAAATTTTTTTTCTATTATATTATCGGCAAGTTCGGGGCTTTTTATTCTGCCTACTGCTACAACCGGTATGGAAACCGCTTTTTTTACTTGTGCGGCAAGTTGTGCAAAACAGCCGAATTTTACATACATAGATGGTATTGTCAGTTGTTTGGAGCCGTAAACTCCGCCGGATACGTTAATATACGCCGCCCCTTGCCTTTCGAGTATCGGAGCAAGTTTTACCGCGTCTTCTATCTCCCATCCGTCCTTTATATAATCTTTGCCGTTAATTTTAATTCCTATAGGAAGCTTTTCGTCTGTTTTTAATTTTATATTTTTAATTATTTCAATAAAAAATTTTATTCTATTTTCAAAGCTTCCGCCGTATTCGTCCTCTCTTTTATTTGAGTTTAAGGACATAAATTGATTTATAAGGTACCCGTGCGCCGCATGTATTTCTATAAAATCAAAGCCCGCTTTTTGGCATCTTGCCGCAGCGTCTCCAAATCCGTTTATTATTTGGGTTATCTCTTTTTTATTAAGTTGTTTCGGGGTTCCTTTTACCAAAGCCGGAGCCGGTATTGCAGATGGCGCCACTTTAAAATCTTGGCAGGTTTGTCTGCCTCCATGCATAAGTTGTATGCCGAATTTTGCGCCGAAAGATTTAACCTTTTGGGTCATCCTTTCCAAATGCGGAATCGCCCCGTCTTTCCATAACGCCGGAAGATCCGGAAGCTCCTTTCCTATTTCATCGACAGCTCCGCCTCCTACTATAATCATGCCTGTTCCGGCTTTTGCTCTTGCGCAAAAATATTCGGTTAAGCGGGAGGTTGCGTAGCCGTTTTGATCGACTCCAAAGTTTACGCTCATAGCAGGCATAATAATTCTGTTTTTTATTTTCATTCCGCCTATGTTTATGGGTGTAAAAAGATGTTTAAACGGGGCAGGCATTTGTTGGTTTTTTCCTTTTATATTTATTTCGGCGGATAACTTTTTATTTTGTCCGTTTGTGGCGTTATGCTTAAATTTTAATCCTCGACTTATTAGTCGATACTGAAAAAGCATATTATATATTGTAATTATTTAAAATTTCAAACAAAATAAGACGCTATATTTGCAAGGAATTAATATTATATTTAACATTTTCTTGCAAATATTAAGAGGAATAAGGCTACGGCGGAAGTTTTTTTGCGTAGCGGCTCTTGCGGTCGAGGAAACAATTTTCGGATGGTTTTACGTTAAGACAAAGCAAGCTGTTTGAAACTTGCGCAAAGCGCAAGTTGAGTTCTTGCTTTGTTAGTAAAACCAAGCCGAAAATCCGAGAACGCAAGTAAAAAGCGAAGCAAACAAACTTCCGCCGCAGCCGAATTGAATTTAAATGAAAAAATTAAAAAGTCATAACTTTTTATACCTTTTATTAACTTTTTCAGCGCAGGCTTATTAATAATAAGCCTGCGGTTAAAATTCTCGCAAGCCTTGCAAACAAACAAACTACTTTGTTATTCGGCAAAATTTTATGATTTATTTTTTTTTAAGACGCCGCGCTATTTTTATATTATTTCGCGCTATTTTCAACTCGCTCTGCGTTCCTATTTTTTTAAATATATCCTCCGCCTGCTC
>JAFDMD010000073.1 GCA_019306185.1 Deltaproteobacteria bacterium | reverse complement strand
CGAGGAGAAATCCCTTAATTAAATGATAAGCTTTTTATTTTTGCTTGTAAAGACGGCGGCAATGATTCAGGGATTTCTCCCTTCGGTCGAAATGACAGGCAAAAATAGCGTTCGTGGAAATTCCTTAATTAAAAGGCAGGATTTTTATTTTGCCTTGTCTTGTCAACAAATTTTTTTTACGTTTGTAATGTCAATAAGCCTTTATTTTACGTTGTAATGTCGAACGAGCAAAGCGAGGAGAAATCCCTTGATAAAAAGCGATAAATAATAGATATTGGCAAAACGTTTAAGCTTAAAATACAGGTTTTTATGAATCGACTATTTAAAGAAACCGATTTGTAAAGAATATATCATGGAATAGTAAATAGCGGGAAACATGTTTATAACAAATACCGAAAAAACAAAGACATTAAATCAAAGACTCCAAAAATTAACCGATATAAGCGAAGAACTTAAGTTTTTAACAGGCTTTTTTTATTTTTCCGGCTGGGATAAATTATACGAAGGCTTAACAAAAAATAAAAACGCGCGGCTTAAAATACTTGTAGGTTTAGAGGTTTCCCGTTACTTAAGCCGAATAATAGAGATGGAAAATAATGACGAAACCTTAAGCGCAAATGAGCATTTTAACAATTTTATTAAATCTCTCGACGCCGGGCTTAACAATGCTACAATAGATAATAAAAAGTTTTACGATCGGATAGATTTTTTTATAAACATGCTATCCGACAACAGACTAATAATAAAAAAAACGCTCAATCCAAATCATTCCAAACTCTACCTGTTTAAATACAATCATAAATTTCAAAATTCCCTTGATAAAAAAGGAGCGTTCATTACCGGCAGCAGCAACCTTACAAAAGCCGGAATAAGCGAGCAAGAGGAGTTTAACATAGAAATATCCGATTACGGCTTTAATAAAGCCGAAGAATATTTTGATAATTTATGGGAACAGGCTATACCTATTACCGAAGATAAAACCCAAAAAAAAATAATAATCGATTTTTTAGAAAACAAAACCCAAACTGCAAGGGTTACTCCTTACGAAGCTTACGCTTACATATTGCAAACATTTATTCAACTTCATCAAACCAAAAAAATCGATCCTTTTTTGGAAAGACTACTTAAAAAAACGGAATTTAAAAAATATTCATACCAATTAGACGCGGTTAATCAGGCTTTAAACATAATAGACCAGTATAACGGAGTAATTATTGCAGACGTTGTAGGGCTTGGAAAATCCGTTATAGCATGCTTAATAGCAAAACAGCTTGGCAAAAGAGGCTTAATCATATGCCCGCCGTTGATTATGGGAGACCAAGAAAGTAATACCGGATGGCATCAGTATAAAAAAGCGTTTAAACTTGACGATTGGGATATAAAAAGCGTAGGCAAAATAGAGGATTTGGCGGAATCAATACAAAACAACAGCTTTGATTACGAAGTAATAATATTGGACGAAGCCCACAGATTTAGAAATCGAGATACTGCAAGCTATTCCGCGTTGGAAGATATAACAAAAAACAGAAAAGTAATACTTTTAACCGCAACCCCCTTTAACAATTCTCCTTCCGACATATACTCCCTATTAAAACTATTTATTATACCAGGGCGCTCCGGCATAACATTAGAACAGGATATCCGCGCAAGTTTTGACGCGGACAGCTACAAATTTAAAATTATTTCTTACATACTAAAAAATTATAAATCCCAAAACGTCGTAAAACGGAAAAATGCCGAACAGCATTACGAACGACTTTTTAAATTAAAACCGCCCGTAAATACAAAGCTTGTAAAAGAGCGTTTGCGGTTTATGGCAAACGAAATAAAACGTAAAATTACGCCGATTGTTATAAGAAGAAACAGAATAGACCTTACAACCGATTTTCAATATAAAAAAGAGATCAAAGAGCTATCCGAACCGCAAGATCCAAAAGAGCTTTTTTACCGACTTAAAAAAGAACAGTCCGAATTTTACGATACAATAATTTACGATTATTTCGGAGAAAACGGAGAGTTTAAAGGAGCAATATATCGCCCCTTTGAGTATGAAACCGCGACAAAAGCTCAAAAGGACAGAGAAGAAAATAGAGCTTACGTTCAACAGAAAAACCTATTTGATTTTATGCGCAGACTACTTGTAAAAAGATTTGAAAGCTCCTTTGGAGCCTTTGAAAAAAGCATAGAACGTTTTTTAAAAACACATAAAATAGTAAAAGCCTTTATAAAGAAATCAGGCGTATATATTTTAGACAGAAAAGCTATAAACGTAATTTATAATGACGACGAAAACGCGGAAGAGTTTACCGCGCAGGCAATTAAAGAGGCTTTAGAGGAATTTAAAAAAAAAGGAGAAACAAAAAAATCTCCGAAACATACAAGAGTTTATACAATAGAAAATTTTAGACGTAAAATAGAGTTTTTACAAGATATTGATAATGATATTGCCCTATTTGAAAAAATTAAAGAAAATATAAAAAAATTAAACCTTGTAAATTCGGATCCAAAACGAAAAAATGTTTTTGAAGCCGTACAACAAGTTTTAAATAAAAAGGAAAACCCGAAACGAAAAATAATAATATATACCGAATATGCGGATACGGTTTTACATTTACAAGATTATTTTACGCAAAAATTAAATAACAGAGCCCTTATATGCGCGGGGGGCGCTATTTCTAAAAAATTTATGAAAGATTTAGACGCAAATTTTAACGCAAGACACAGCGCCCCAAAAGATGATTACGACATTTTAATAACAACCGACAAATTGTCGGAAGGCTTTAATTTAAACAGAGCAGGGCTTGTAATAAATTACGATATTCCTTGGAACCCCACGCGAGTAATACAGCGTTTAGGCAGAATAAACCGCATAGGAGCCAAGGTATTTAAAAAACTATATATATATAATTTTTTTCCTACGGAACAGGGAGCGGATTTTGTAAAAAGTAAAGAAATAGCTTCGGAAAAAATGTTTTTAATTCATAACGCTTTAGGCGAAGACGCTAAAATATTTGAAGCCGATGAAATTCTTACGGCAAGCAAAATGTTTAAAAAACTAAATTCAAAACCGGATGATAAAAAGGAATTAAGCCTGCTTACAATTATTAGAAACGAATACCAAAAAATAAAAACCGAGCGCCCGGAAGTAATAGAAAAAATAAAAAAGCTTCCCGCAAGAATAAAAACCGCAAAAAATTTTAAAACGGATAACATTATTGTTTTACGAAAAAAAGGGCTTGCTTTGTTTACCGTTAAAGCCGAACATAAAAACGGAAAATATAATATAAAAGAAATTCCTTTTGACGACTTCTTTACTTTTGCAAAAGCCGATTATAAAACAAAACGGGTTGAACTTTCCGAAAAATTTTGGGAAGCTTACGAAAATATAAAAACTTACAAGCCAAAATATCGCTCCGGCTCTTCGGATAATTCTTTGGACGCCAAAGCTTTAAACAGCTTAAAATCGCTGCTTAAAAACAAGCCGGAAGAATTAACGCCGGAACTTGCCTCATTTGTAAATACTTTATTAAAAGATATAAAACATTATAAAACCTTATCCGAATACAAATTAAGAAATTTTATTTTGCAAAATGATAAAGACAAGTATAAAAAACTTATACAAAACATAAAAGATGCGCAAAGAAGAATAGGAGCGGATTATCTTGACATAATCTTAAAAAAAAGCGCTTCTCTAAAAGAGGAAATAATTGTTTCCGTTGAAAATAAAAAAGAGATTTTATAAAAAAAAGCGCTTTGCATTTTAAAATAATTTCTTGAAGTTAAAATTATCTTATATTAATAATTCGGAAAAAATATTAAACGCTTTACGAAGAAACATTTTTTAATCGCAAAAAAAATTGCGCAAAGGAACAAAGGATAAGATCGGAAGGCGCTAATAAAGGGATTTCTCCCTTCGGTCGAAATGACGGAGGAAATTTAACATAAGTTATTTTTGCTTGTAATGTCGAACGAGCAAAGCGAGGAAAAATCTCTTAATAACAAAGCGATAAATAACAGATATTGGCAAAACGTTTTACGCTTAAAATGCAGGTTTTCTATCATTAACTAATTATTTTAAAAAAAAATAAACAGATAAACTTATGAAACATAAAAATATTATTAAAAAAACAGGATTATTGATTTTATATTCAATATTAACCTCTTTATTATTTTGCGGGGCGTTATACGCCGAAGAGGAACCGGCTTATAAAATTTTAACCAAGCATCCGGAATCGCCGGACAAATTACAACATGAAATGTTCCTTAAGCAACCTTCTTGCGGAGGTGAAAAACCCAATGATAAAGATTCCGCTTTTGAAGCGGGCGGGCAAAATAACAAGCGCCCTTGCCCCGGCGATTGCAAAAAAGAAATAATACCTTTAAAAGTTGCGGTTGAAATTGCTATGACATCTCCCCGAATAAAAGCCGTTCGGGCGGCTTTAAAAGCGGCGAGATTTCAGACGGACGCCGCAAAATCAAAACGTTTGCCTACGGTGGATATTTATTCGGATACGGGGTATCAGTGGGCGGATAATCTTAATTCCAGAAATAATGCGGGGCTTTCTTACAATTCCCAAAGAAAGACAACCGATATAAGAAACGGCTTTCAAATAAAATTAATCCAGCCTTTATTTGACGGATATAACGCAAAATATAATATAGCGGCTCAAAATAATAATGTAAAAGCGTATGAATACGAACTTATGAGAATTAAAGAGCATATCGCGTTAGAAGCGACGAAATCTTATATATCCATTGTTTTTGCCAATAAATTTTATACGGCGACAACCATGTTATTTTTAAAATACAGAGAACTTATAGGCAGAGCGTTAAACTTGTATAAAGCGGGTAAAATCGAAAGGGTTTATTTTCGCGAAATTCAGGAGTTGTATAATGTCGTTGTAGAAAAGGAGGCTACGCTTTTGCTCGAGTGCAATAAAGCCGACGCGGAATTTAAGAGCGTCGTAGGAGTGGAGCCGCCGAAAGTCTCCTTATTTAAAGAACCGGAAGAACCCGCCGCATGTCCTAAATCAAAACGGGGCATTTACAACCTGCTTCTTGCAAACAATCCGGAACTTCTTGCTTGCAAAGCTTATGAAAAGGCGGCTATTCAAAATGTAAAAGCGGCGCAATCCTCTTTTATGCCGAATATAAATTTGGAACTTTCAAAAACATGGTTTAAAAATGCGGACGGAAGCGAAACAACCGAAGATAACGAATTGGCGTTGATAACCTTGAATTATAACCTATTTAACGGGGGCGGGGATAAGGCGCTTAAAAATAAGGCGAAAGAATTGAAAAATAAGGCGCGTTATCAAAAAGAGAGCCTAATAAGTATGATTGAAAGTAAAGCGGATCTTTTTTTTATAAAGTTGCTTGGCGCTTCAAAAAAGAAAAAATCTCTTGCCGACTTAGAAGAGGCGCAAGTAAAACTTATAAGAAGTTATCAAGAAAAGGATAATTTCGTAGATGTAATGAATTCGGAAGGCAGAGCGCTCAAAACGAAAATAGAGCTTTTAAAGGCGCAAAAAGAGTATCTTATTACGCAATACGAAATACTTGCGGAAAGCGGGGGGTTAGTAAAGTTTTTCAATCTAAACTAAAATTTCGGCGGATAACTTTGTAGGTTTTGTCCGTTTGCGGCGTTGAATTTCGGCGGATAACTTCGTAGTTTGCCCGTTTGCGGCGTTGAATTTTTTTTTTAATCCTCGAAATACCACTTGTATTCCTCCGGTTAAAAAAAAAACTCGCCTTGCAAACAAACAAACCACTTTGTTATCCGTCGAAATTTTATCGCGCTAAATACTCATTAAATCGTAAAAAAATTTGTACAAAAGATAAGATCAAAAGGTGCTAATTAAGGAATTTTTTTTGCTTTACTTGTCGAAATGACAAGCAAGAATTTTTTCCTGTCATTTCGATCCGAAGGGGAGAAATCCCTTAATAAAAAGCGATAAATAAATAACAAACCGATAAATAACAAACCGTTTACGCTTAAAATGCAGGTTTTGCGGCATCGACTATTTATAACCGTAACGAGTATATGGAAGCTTAAAATTTCTTGACACCTTTTAATATAAAGTTTAATTCTTTTTATTTCAATTTGTAAGTTTTTATTATTATATTTTGTAAAGAATATTGCGTAAAAATTTTATCATCAATATGCGAGAGTGGCGGAATTGGTAGACGCGCCGGACTTAGGATCCGGTTCTTTTGTTAGAGTGGGAGTTCAAGTCTCCCCTCTCGCACTTTTAAATATTTATATAAGCATTATAAGAAGATAAACAGAGTAGCCGCTTGTTATTAAATAAATTTAATTGCAATAAATAAAGATTGAATTTTAAAGCGTAACAAAGCGGTTTGTTTTTGTTTGCAAGACAAAATTTTTTTTTTAATGCGACAAGCGGTTAAAATAGCAAATTATACGTCGAAATTTAAACAGAGGAAAGATTATGCAGGTTACAGTAAAAGATATAAGTTCCGTTAAAAAGATTCTTTCGGTAGAAATACCTCAAGAAGAGGTAAGCAAAGAACTAACCAAGGCTTACAAAGCTTTTAAAAGCGAAGCTAAAATAAAAGGGTTTCGTAAAGGAAAAGCGCCTAAAGCGTTAATTAAAAAACTTTATGAAAAAAATGTAAAAGGCGAAGCGGTTACCGCGCTTACCGGAAACACATTTCAAAAAGCATTAGAGGAAACAGGTTTTACAATACTTGGAGAGCCTTCTATAACGCCCGGAGAAATAGAGGAGGAGAAACCTTATAATTATGAAGTTGCAGTTGAAATAGAGCCGAAAATCGAAGATATAGATTTTTCCGGCTTAAAGATTAAAAAGAATTTATATACGGTATCGGAAGAGGAGATAACCGCTCAGCTTGAAGCGCTTAAACAAAGCGCCGCAGAGTATGAACCGGTAAAAGAAAGACCGGCTCAAAACGAAGATTATATATCGATAGATTACAAAGCTTATAAGGACGGCAAAAAATTCGACGAGATCGGCGACGTCGAAAATTTCAAAGTGAAAATAGGCGACGCTAAAATATTTCCGGAATTCAGTCAAAATATAATCGGAATGAATATCGGAGAAGAAAAGAATATATCGGTTGCCATACCCGAAAACGACATGAATAAAAAACTTGCCGGCAATACCTTTGACTTTAAAGTAACTTTAAAAGAGATAAGAAAACAGATACTTCCCGAATTAGACGATAAGTTTGCAAAAAAATACGGAGAGGATTCCACTCTTGAAACATTAACAAACAGGATAACCGAAAATCTTAAACAAGGGTATGAAAAAAGAGCTCATCAAGAGTTAATAGAGCAGATTTTTCAATCTATTATAGAAAAAACCGAGTTTGAAGTTCCGGAAGTTTTAATAAAACATGAACAAAAGATTATAGTTGCGGACGCTTTAAAAACATTCCAACATTACAATACAAGCTTGGAAAGTCTCGGATTAAAAGAGGAAGAATTTGCCGAGAAATATAGAGTTCTTGCAAAGATGCAGGCAAAACGATACCTTATATTAAAACATCTTATAAAACAGGAAAAATTAGAACTTACCGACAATGCGATTGAAGAGGCTTATAAGGAAAACGCTCAATCAATAGGCATGCCGGTAGAAGAGGTAAAAAAATATTACGAAAGCAATAAAGATAATCTTAAATATTTAGAAAACGCTCTTCTTGAAAAACAGATAATCGATCTTATAATATCGAAATCGGAAATTGAAGAAATAACGCCTGAAAAAGAGGAATCTAATGTAGGCGAACCTACTTCTTAAAAAATAGAAGCCGAACAAATAGGAGAAAACAATGACTCTGATACCAATGGTTGTAGAAGAGACAGGGCGCGGGGAACGAGCTTACGACATATATTCCAGATTACTTAAAGATAGAATAGTGTTTTTAGGAGCCGCCGTGGATGATAATATATCAAATCTTATCATAGCCCAGTTTTTATATTTGGAGTCCGAAGACGCCGAAAAGGAGATAAGCTTTTATATCAACTCTCCGGGCGGTTCGGTTACCGCAGGGCTTGCGATATATGATACAATGCAATACATCAAGCCGAAAATATCGACCTTATGCGTAGGTCAAGCCGCAAGCATGGCGGCTGTATTACTTACCGCCGGAGCAAAAAATAAAAGATACGCTCTTCCCAATTCAAGAATATTAATACATCAACCTATGGGAGGCTCTCAAGGTCAGGCTTCCGATATAGCAATACAGGCAAAAGAGATACTGCGTATGAAAAATGCGTTAGATAAAATATTATCTTTTCATACGGGGCAGCCGATTAAAAAAATAGAGACGGATACGGATAGAGATTTTTTTATGACAAGCGAGCAGGGCAAAGAATACGGCATAATAGATGAAGTTATAACAAATAGAAGTCAAATATCGAGCCCCAAAAAATAGAATAATCTTTAAGCGGAACAAAAAATATCTATAAAACGAAGGCGAAGTTCAAGTTGTTCTACTCCGTTTTTTCCCTTGCGAATATTGAAATCGGAAGCGGATAATAGGGCGCAAAATAATGATCGATTTCGATTTATAAAAAATCTGTTTGTATATATTAAAGTAAGAGAAAAACTTTATCCGACGCTACAACCGGACGGAATACAAGGTTATAAATCACAATTTACACAGAGGAAAGAATGCCTAAAAAAAAAGATAAAATGATTTATTGTTCGTTTTGTAAAAAGAGTTTGGACGACGCCGAAAAACTGATTGCGGGAAATCATTCGGAGGTTTATATATGCGATCAATGCGTAGAAAACAGCCTTAAAATAATAAACGAGGAGCGTAAACAGGAGGTTTCCAAGAATTTTAAAAACCTTTTAACCCCTCGGGAAATCAAAGAGAAGTTAGACGAATATATAATAGAACAGGACAAAGCAAAAAAAATACTATCGGTTGCCTTATATAATCATTATAAACGCATTAAACTCAATACAAACGAGAAGGATAAAGGGACCGAAATACAAAAAAGCAACGTTTTGCTTATAGGTCCTACAGGCAGCGGAAAAACTTTACTTGCCCAAACACTTGCCAAATTTTTGGACGTCCCTTTTACAATAGCGGACGCAACCACCCTTACGGAAGCCGGTTATGTAGGCGAAGACGTAGAAAACATAATAGTTTCTTTAGTTCAAAATGCCGAGTATGACATAGACAAAGTAACGAGGGGAATAATATATATAGACGAAATAGATAAAATCGCAATGAAAAGCGGCGATAATCCTTCTATTACCCGCGACGTATCCGGCGAAGGAGTTCAACAGGCTCTTCTTAAAATAATAGAGGGCGCTACGGCGTCAATACCTCCTAAAGGCGGGAGAAAACATCCCCAGCAGGATTTTTTAAAAGTCGATACATCGGATATACTTTTTATATGCGGCGGAACATTCGGCGGGCTTGAAAAAATCATTCAAAAAAGAATAAAAGAAAAAACAATAGGGTTTCAGGCGGACATATCCGGCAATAAAGACAAAAATAAGGACGAGCTCCTTAATATGGTTCAACCGGAAGACCTTATAAAATACGGTTTAATACCGGAATTTATAGGAAGACTTCCTATAACGGCGTCTCTTTGCGAACTTGCCAAAAACTCTTTAATAAGAATATTAACCGAGCCTAAAAACGCTTTGGTAAAGCAGTATAAAAAGTTTTTTGAAATGGAGAAGGTAAAGTTAAGCTTTACGGACGCGGCTCTTGACGCAATAGCCGCCGAGGCTTTTAATAGAAAATCCGGAGCAAGAGGATTAAGAAGTATAATGGAAAAGGCTTTATTTGATACAATGTTTGAACTTCCCTCGTTAAAAAATGTAAAAGAATGCGTCATAGGCGAGGAGGTTATTTTAGAAGGACAGGAGCCGATACTATTATTTAAAAAGAAAAGCGAAAAAGCGATAAAGCGAAAAACAAAGTAGAAGGATAAGAAAAGGCTTAATAATTCCCGCCTTTTCTTATAAAATAATAAAGATAAAATAATAAAGATAATTTTAATTATAGCTTTTTGTTAACCCGATAAACTATCGTCGGAACAGGAAGAGAAATACAAAAGAAGAAAAATGAAATTTTTTACGCAAAACGATTCTAATGATTCTAACGAGACAATGGTTATACTGCCGGTTTTACCTTTAAGAGACATAGTGGTGTTTCCGTATATGGTAATACCTCTGTTTATAGGCAAAGCAAAATCTATAAACGGACTTATAGAGGCTATGGCAAAGGATAAAAAAATATTTCTTGCCATCGAAACCATAAACGCGCTCAACGTTCCAAACGCTATTGATAAAAAGGAAAAAGCGTCGGACATTAAACAAAATATAAATCAAATAGGAACAATAGGCAGCGTTTTACAAATATTAAAACTTCCGGACGGAAATATAAAGGTTTTGGTAGAAGGCAAGACAAGAGCCGAAATAGTTCGCTTGATAAATAACGATAAATTTGTATCCGCGGAGGTCGTCCCTATAACCGATTCCGATATAGAGACTGCGGAAGCCGAAGCTTTAAGACGTTCGATATTAAAAAGTTTTGAAAAATATGTAAAAATCAATCCTTCCATACCAAAAGAATTGATAAATAACGTAGCTTCTCTTACCGATTATTCTCAAATGGCGGACACAATTTCTTCTCATTTTACATTTAAAGCCGCAGACAAGTTAAAACTGCTTGAAGAAAGAACTTTAAGCAAACGCTTAAACCTTTTACTATCTCTTATAGACATGGAAATAGAGATATTTAAAATGGAAAATAAGATCAAAGAGACTGTAAAAGGTAAAATGGATAAGGCTCAAAGACATTATTATCTTAACGAACAGATAAAAGCCTTACAAAAAGAGATGGGACAAGAGAGCGACGCCGGAGACGAATTAAAAGAGCTTGGCGCGCAGATAAATAAAAAAAAGATGTCCGCAGAAGCCAAAAAAAAAGCAAAACATGAATTTTCGAAATTAAAAAAAATGTCTTCAATGTCGCCGGAAGCCTCAGTTATAAGAAACTATATAGACTGGATGATAAGCTTGCCTTGGTATAAAAAAAGCAAGGTTTTAGAAAATATAACCGAAGCGGGACAAATATTAGACGAAGATCATTACGGGTTAAAAAAACCAAAAGAAAGAATATTAGAATACCTTGCGGTTCAGCTTTTAATAAAAAAAGTTAGGGGACCTATATTATGCTTTGTAGGACCTCCGGGAGTAGGCAAAACTTCGCTGGCAAAATCGGTTGCAAGAGCTACCGGCAGAAAATTCGCCCGACTTTCTCTCGGCGGAGTAAGAGACGAAGCCGAAATACGAGGGCATCGGCGAACATACATAGGGGCAATGCCGGGCAAAATAATACAATCCCTTAAAAAATCAGGGGTAAATAATCCTGTTTTTTGCCTTGACGAAGTTGATAAAATGAGCATGGATTTTAGAGGCGACCCGTCTTCCGCTCTTTTGGAAGTATTAGACCCGGAACAGAACAATACATTTAACGATCATTATCTTGATCTTGATTATGATCTTTCGGACATATTATTTATAACCACCGCAAATGTTTTACACGAAATACCCTTGCCGCTTCAAGATAGAATGGAGGTTATAAAACTGCACGGATATACCGAAGAGGAGAAATTTAATATAGCAAAGGTTTTTCTAATACCCAAACAGATAAAACTAAACGGATTGGAAGGCAGAAAAATAAGTTTTTCCAAAGACGCTATAACAACCATAATAAACAGATACACAAAAGAAGCCGGAGTAAGAAATTTAGAGCGGGAAATAGCTTCGATATGTAGAAAAATTGCAAAGCAGATAGTAAAAAAGAAAAAAGAAAAAAATTTTAATATAATAAAAACTTCCGTTAAAAAATATCTTGGAATTTATAAATATAAACAGAATCAAATAGAGAATAAAAACCAAATAGGAATCGTAAACGGCTTGGCATGGACGCAAGCAGGCGGCGAACTTCTTACGGTAGAAGCGCTTATAATAAAAGGAAAAGGAAAAGTTACCACAACCGGAAAGCTTGGCGACGTAATGAAAGAATCTGCAAGCGCCGCCGTAACTTACGTTCGTTCCAGATACGATAAATTAAAGATAGCCGAAGATTTTTATGAAAAGTTTGACATGCACATACATGTTCCGGAAGGGGCGATTCCAAAAGACGGACCATCCGCCGGAATTACAATGTGCATTGCGATAATATCTGCGGTTACAAAAAAACCGGTTTATAATGATATAGCAATGACCGGCGAATTAACCTTGCGCGGAAGAATTCTTCCTATAGGCGGGTTAAAAGAGAAAATAATAGCCGCTCATAGAGGCGGAATAAAAAAAATTATAATACCGCAAGAAAACGAGAAAGATTTAAAGGAAATATCAAAGGCAATACTATCGGAAGTTGAAATAATAAGCGTAGAGCATATGGACGAGGCGCTTCCGCATGCTTTGGTTTCTTAAAAAACAGATTTTTATTTTACTTGATTTCGGCGTTGGATAAAAATTTATAGGGACGGTAAGCCGTTAATATTCCGTAGGGACAGAATATTGTTCTGTCCCTCCTGCATTTTAAGCGTAAACGGTTTTGCCGATGCTTGAAGTTAAAGTTTAATAGAAGATTTAAAAAATCAACCTGTTATTTTCCGGCTTTGTTATTACTTCCTTGCTTTTTATTCAGGGATTTTTCCTTGTTTCACTCGTCGAAATGACAGGTAAAAATAACGTTCGTCCAAACGACAGGTAAAAAAATGTTCGTCTGGAATAAGAAGTTTGTCATTTCGAACCGAAGGGAGAAATCTTTGAATTTAAAGACCTATCTTGTCAAGAGCGGCGAAAAACCCTTTAATTATTGACTTCCGCCTTTAT
>JAFDMD010000072.1 GCA_019306185.1 Deltaproteobacteria bacterium | reverse complement strand
TCCGAGCTATAGCGACAAGATATGATAAATTGAAACGTAATTTCGAGGCTATGCTCGCTTTGGCTCGCGCTTTCCTTTGGCTACCTTTATGAATTGTCAACAGACCCTAATATAGTCGATGCTGAAAAATCTGCATTTTAAGCGTAAATTGTTTTGCCAATATCTGAAGTTAAAGTTTAATAAAAGCGGAAAATAACAGGCAACGGCAAAACCGTTTACGCTTAAAATGCAGATTTCGACATCGACCAAAGTAGGGACAGAACATTGTTCTGTCCCTACGGAATATTAACGGCTTACCTTAAGCGCAAGTTGAAACAAAGCCGAAAATTCGAGACGGCAAGCAAAAAGCGCAGCAAACAAACTCGGACACTGCCAAATTGAATTATCGGATAATTATCCGAACGGCTCATTTTTTATTGCTTTTTATTAAGGGATTTCTCCTCGCCTTGCTCGTCGAAATGACAAGCAAAAATAACTTATGTAAAAAAAACAGAAAATAATCTTGGACTGTCATTTCGACCGAAGGGAGAAATCCCTTTATTACTACCCTCTGTTCTTATCCTTTGTTCCTTTGTACAAATCTTTTTGCTATTTTTTAATAATGGAAATTTTATCTTAATATTTGCAAAAAATTATTAAAATCAATATTAATTCTTTGCAAATATATTACCTTATTTTTTCTTATAATTTATAGTAATTACAACACATAATATCCTTTTTCAACGTCGCCTATAGTAATTTGTCCGTATGAGTTTATTGGTAAAGATTATCTGCCGTATAATTGATAGGATAGCAAAGGAATTTGTTGGTTGGCAAGGCATACGAAGATTTTAACCGCAGGCTTATTATATATAAGTAGAGGATTAAAATTTGAGTATAACGCCGCAAACGGACAAATCCCTTTGCTATCCCGCCGATTTAAAGAGGTTGAATAAGATATATATATGTTGGCATGGCGCAGGAATTTTTAAGCCATAAAAATTTTTTTTGCACATAAGAAGACGGAGTTCCGCTTTTTTCAAGAGGAGATATATAAAACGCGCCTTTGCCGTGAAAAAATTTTCCCGTAGTTTTTGAAAGGTCTATTATCGATTGATAATGCTCGTCCGAAAGCGTATCTCCCATAACAAAGTTTGCGGTTATCTCGATATTGGTATATTTTGCATTTATAAAAAGCATTTTTTCAAAAGCCGCTTTTATTTTTCTATAAACAAGAGGTTTTTGAAGAAGCTTAAAAGTCTTATTGTCTGCGGATTCCATTCCTATATTAATATAAGTATAAAAAGGAAGAGAGTTTAAGGCGTTAAATAATTCATTTTTAGCGTTAATAAGGGAATCTGCGCTTCCAAAAAGAAAAAGCATAGGATTTTTTATATGGGAATGTTGAAATCCGAATTGATTATAAGCGGCTTTTGCGGTCTCTATAATTATTTTGCTTTTTGCATTAAGAGCGTCATGTTCTCCGAGAAATAAGGAGTTATAATTGGCAATATCTTCGGCATAAAAACTTTTGAGTCTTTTTATATCGTATAATATGTTTGTTATGCTTCGGTTTTTAAATTGTATTCCTTTTTTAACGGAGCAGAAACCGCAATTATAAAGACATCCGTAAGATATATTAAGAGGGATAACGTCATAATCTACATGGCGGCAGTCCGGCGGCAGAACCGTAACGCCTCCCGACGTTATATTATAAAATTCTTCGGTTTTTTTTTTAATGGCTATAGAATTATTGACTGTTATAATAGCTTTTAATATTTGATTTATTCCGTTTAACGTATTGACTTGGGCAACAATATATTCCAAGCGTTCAACCAATTTTAAAAAAGCGCGGAAAAATTTTTTAAAAAGTTTTGTATCGTAGCGGTAGATGTCAAACAGGGGATTTTTGGCATATCCTAAGCAGGGCAAATAATATTCTCCTAAAAAGGAATAAACCCCTTTATATCCGGCAGCGCAATAGTATATCCAGTCTGCGGCGCAGTTTAATTTAAACTGTTCTCCGACAGCCTCTTTTTTTCCTTGTATGGACTTAATTCTATTATTAAGGTTAAAACGGAAGATATAATTTTCGGTTTCGATTTCGGTAAATTTTCCGAAGCAAATAGGATAGCTTGCTTTTAAATAATAAGGGCTGCCCTGCTTGTTAAGAGTGATTTTAAGCCCTTTTATGTTAAACGTTTCCATGTTGTTTTATAATTAGTCGATAATAAAAAGCATAAAAAATGAGCCGTTCGGTTAATTAGTCGGCGCTGAAAAAATTGCATTTTAGGCATAAACTATTTTGCCGATGCCTGAAGTTAAGGTTTAATAAAAGATATAAAAAATCAACCTGTTATTTTATGGCTTTGTTCTTACTTCCTTGCTTGCTTTTTATTCAGGGATTTCTCCTCGCTACGCTCGTCGAAATGACAAGCAAAAATAACGTTTGTCCAAATAACAGGGTGAAAAAATGTTCGTTCGGAATAAAAAGCTTGTCATTTCGACCGAAGGGGGAAATCCCTGAATTTAAAGACCTATCTTGTCGAGCGCGGCGATAAATCCCTTTATTATTGACTTATGCCTTTATCCTTTAATCTTTTGTCTGAATTTAATCATTATTATTTCTTATGATTAAAATTCTTTTAATAATCGGGTTCCGTTTTATAATTATTCTTTTTTTGCAATCAGTAATTGCGGTATATTAAGGCTTTCTAAATATTATTGAAGGCGGATTAATCTCCTCTATTATTTTTTCTATATCTTTTCTTTTTTCCGGGTCTTTTTCCGCTTCCAAAGCTTTTTGCAAATGAAACTCGGCATTTTTTTTATTTTTTTTATTTTTATAATGAATGCCGAGATTATAATGAGAATCCGCTATATTGCCTATTTGGCTATAACCTTTTGCAAGATAGTAATGAGCCTGTTTATATTCGGGGTATTTGCCGGTTAATTTTTGCAATATTGCCACTCCTCGTTCGGCGTTGTTTAATATAAGCTTTAGCCTGCCCATATAAAATAAGCCGTCCGGGTCTTCCGGCATTATTGAATTAACGTTTTCTATTATTTTATCCGCTTCCTTATAATTTCCTTTGTCAAAAAGTAGGATTCCGTATTTTTTTAATATGTAAGGGTCAAAAGGCTTTTGCGCCAAAGCTTTTTTTAAATAGGCTTCGGCTTTATCTTTTTTACCTTCTTTTTCCAATACTACGGCATATCCGTAATTTGCCGCCGGAGAATTATGATTTTTTTGAAGCTGTAAGCGTATCTCTTTTTCGGCTTGGGTTTTATCGCCGTATATAGCTTTAATTCCTATATTAGCCATTTCAAAATCATTATTTTTTATGTCCGAAGTCGGTTTTATATCTTTTATCGAGGAGCTTATATACACTATTCTTTCGTCAACGCCCGGATGGGTCATAAGGTATGTGGGAACTTCGTCCGGAGTAAACCAAAGTCGTTCCCTAATTTTTTTTAAAACGCTTATAAGCCCCGCGCCTGTATAGCCGCTTTTTTCAAGATATTGGATTCCTATTTGATCCGCCTGTTTTTCATCTTCTCTACTGTATGCAAGTGTCGCCGAAGCTCCGGCTGCCGCCGCTCCTTGCATTACCGCCGCAGCGGCTTCCGAACTGCCGGAGCTGCCGAGAAGTATGCCCGCCGCGATACCCGCTAATGTGGCAAGCTGTATTTTTGTTTGTTTCATAAGTCTTTGAGATATATGTCTGCATGTAACGTGCGCTATCTCGTGAGCCAATATTCCCGCAAGCTCTTCTTCGGCATCCATAGCTTCGAAAAGTCCGCTGTTTAAAAAGATATGCCCGCCGGGAGCGGCAAATGCATTGTAGCCGGCATCTTTTATAATATAAAAGTTAAAATCAAAAGGTTTGGAATCTATTTGGGAAGTTATTTTATCTCCGACCTGTTTTATATAATTTAATATTAAAGGGTTTTCTATGAATGTTACGTTTTTTTGATATATTTTAAAAACTCTTTCCCCATGTCCTCTTCCTCTTTTATGGTAAGGCAATATCCGGGTTTAAAAGAGAGGAGTAGCTGAACAAGAAGGAGCGTAAAAAAAATAAAACGTCCTTTTTTATATTTCATAACCGACTTGCTCCTATTTTTGATTATATTATTTAAAATTTATTTATATAATATAGGGAAAGAGAAGATAAAGATTTTTTATTTTGCGCCAAGCGATTTTTTGATTCTTTTGACAAAATTAGTTAAAATTTTGCCGTCGCCTATCTCTTCAAACTGCATTTCCCCTTTTTTTATAAGGTATTCTACGGTATGTCTCCATTTTACCGGAGAGGTTATCTGTAAGCATAACAGATCTTTTATGTTGTTATCTTCATATTCTTGCGCCGTAACGTTTGATATTACCGGAGTTTGCGGCGGATTGAATTGAAATTGCTTTATAAATTCAACAAATTTCTCTTTTGCGCCTGTCATTTGCTCGGAATGAAACGCTCCGCTTACCGGAAGTATTATATACATTTTTGCGCCGGCTTTTTTAAAAAGCGTTTCCGCTTTTTCTATTTGGTTTTTTATTCCGGATATAACGGTCTGTTCGTAAGAATTGTAGTTTGCTACGCTTATTTCCGAAAAATTGTTTTCCCGCAAAATTTCGACTATTTTAGATTCGCTTAAGCCTATAACCGCCGCCATACCGCCTTTTTTTGCAAGAGACATTAATTTTGCGCGTTTTTGAACCAGTTTTAATCCGGTTTCAAAATCAAAGGCTTTAGCCGCAAATAAGGCGTTGTATTCGCCGAGGCTATGCCCCGCGAAATAATGCGGTTTTTCCGCCGACTCTTTTTTTTTAAGCCATGCAAACGAATTTACAATATATAAAGCGGGTTGGGTGTAATCGGTTTGATCGAGCAGGTTTTGCGAGTCTTCGATACATAGCTTTTTTATGTTGTAATTAAGTATGTTATTCGCTTTTTCGGTTAGATGTTTAAATTCGTCAAAAAGATTTTTGCCCATACCTTTTTTTTGGGAGCCCTGTCCGGAAAAAATATAAGCGGTTTTCATAAGTTGCCCTTTTTTAAATTTTATCGCATAATTTACGCTTTGTTATCCGACAAAATTTTGTCATTTTTTTGCGATTAATTGTTTTTTTAACTGGTCCGAATTCTTTCTTTATCATTATATATTATAATTTTATTAAATAAAGAAATAAAGCCGTAAGAGGCGATTATTATTAAAAAGGGCTCTATTGGAAATCTGTATCTTAAAGAGGATATTAATACCATATGAACAAGAGTAAAATAGGTTATTAAAAAAAAAACGGGGAGCAATTTTTTTAAAAATCCTCTGTTTTCTTTTATAAAAATTAAGCAGCCCATAGATAGTAGAAAAAATAATAAAACGGAGCCATAGCTAACTACGGATATAATTATATAAAGCGGTTTTTCATATTCGGGAGAGTAAGGGTATAAGCGCCAAAATCTGCAAAATTTTAAGCCGGCCAGCTTTATAAAGCGATCCGGATTCTTTTTTATAAAGTTAAAAGCTTCTTTTTTCATAGCTTGATTTTGTTTGTAAGGGTCTTTTATTTTAACAAAGCGCGAAAGATCGACGTCCGCCGGTTTTCCGTTATTCGAAGCTACCCCGCCGCCGCTTTGATTCATCGGATTGTTTCCGCTGTGCCAAACTATTCCGTCCCCCAGATTTATTCGGACAAATCTGTCATATTTATAGTATTGATGTAGCCACCATGGACAAAAGAATAAAAGGTATATAAGAATATAATAGAATACGATTTTAATCGAGAAGGATAATGGACGCTTATGAACAAAATATGCAAAGATAAACATTATAAGCGGCGCCGCTAAATCTAATGTAGGCCTTTCTAAAATAGATAAGATTAAAAGAAGCGCGCCGATTATAAATTTTTGTCTGTATAACATATAAAAAGCGGTTAATAATAAAAGGGTATAACTTGTTTCGGTTAAAGCCGCAGTAGCGTAAAAATTAAAAAAAGGATAAATCGCCGCTATAAATGCGCTTAACAATGCAGAGGCTTTATTTTTAAATATTATGAGCGCCAGTTGATATATTACATAAATTGTTAATACGGAAAAGATTATATCCGCTATTTTTATAAATAAAAAATTATTTAATATACCGCATAATATAGGATACAGAGGCATAACATTATGTTTTTGTATAACGCCGTTTGAAAATAATTGTTCGCCCGCTTTTATGTATGTATAAGAATCCGGAAACTGGTTATTCGGCATAGCTATTAAAGCGGCAATTCTAAACGTCAAACCTATAATTATAATATGCCGCAATTTAAAGCTTTCCGCAAATTTTCGAGATAATAAAAGGAAGGAAGTTTTTCTTTTATTTGTCATAACTTCATTGTTTCTTTAAATAAAAAATAGATTCCGAAACATATTAACCCCATGCCTATTATTTTGTTTGAAGTTATTTTTTCGTCATAAAGGTAATAAGAGGCGAATGTCATAAAAACATAGCTTATGCTAATAAGCGGATAAACGGTTGATATTTGCTCGTAGCTTAAGACATATAGCCATAATATCATAGCCATACCCGTAAATAAGATGCTTGTCCAAAATTTGTAATCGGATATAAATTGAAGAGCGGAGGATAGTTGAACGCCCGTTTTAAAATGGATAACCGCCGTTTTTAATAGCAGATTGGCGGCGGCGAGCAGCGCCGACACGCAGATCATAATTATGACGGTTTTATACATTTAATACTCCCTGTTTTATTGATTTTTACGGTCTCTAAAAGGTATGTTTGCAATATCTATATTAATTGCCTGCAGCAAAAATTGAACCCCTAATATTAAAGGCAAAACAGCGAGAAAAATTGTTCCCGCATTGTTTGGAACTCCCGTCGCTATTCCGACGCTCCATCTGTATAGCCCGAAGGCTACGCCCCATACGGTCATAGGCAGACCGAGCAGTATATATATGGAAGCCATGTTAAAATCATAAATAAAATATCTGTAAAATATTCGTTTGCATAATCCGATAAATAACAAAAAAGGAAACGCCGCAAGTATTTGCATAATTCTCATGTTGCTTGTTTCGTCCCGATAAACCGCCGGTATGGGTATGTCATGCGCTACATAGCCGGCTATTCCGATTTGTATTAGCATGTTTATTTCAAAAAAATAACCTTCGTTTAACTTTGACAGGTTAATATTTTTTAAAGCGTTTCCGCTTATAGCAGTATAACCGTTTACAACGTCCGTAACATTCCAATATCCCGAAGCGGCTTTTGTAAAAAAAGAAAGTATGCCGTTGCCTATTAATCTTATTTTAGGCATTGCTTGTAACGCCTTAAAGTCGTAGAAGCGATTGCCTTTGGCATAATCAGCTTTTTTTTCTATAATAGGCTTAATCAGCTTCTCCAAATATTCGGGATCCATTTGCCCGTCTCCGTCCATTTTCACTATAATATCGCAGTTTAATTCCATCGCTTTTTTATAGCCGGATATTACGGCGCCGCCTACGCCCCGATTTTTTTTATGATATATTACTATCACTCTATTATTATTTAAATCCTCCGCTATTTTGCCGGACATTTGAGGACATTTATCGTCGATGACGATGATATGCTTTGCCTTATCAGATATGGTTTCAATAACCTTTTTAATATGTTTTGCGGTATTAAAACAGGGTATTACCACGGCAAGTTTAATTTCGGAATATTTTTTTAGTTTATCCATTTTTAATTAACCGGTTATTGTTTTAAGCGTTTTATACGCTTTTTAACCTGTCTCCGTTTTATAATAACTTTTTGGTTATAATACTTTTTTATATTCAAATTAAATTCAGCGAGAACAAAGCCGTTTGTTTACAACGCTTTACAGCGGGCAAACAAGTAAGCTTACGCAATGGAATTTGCAGCGTATAAAGCGGCTCCTAAAGCCCCTGTAAATTGAGGCAAAGCCGGAGTTAAAATTTTTTTGTCCGGCGCGGCTTCCGCCGCCATTTTAATAATAAAAGGATTATGAGCCGCCACTCCTCCGGTTATAACTACGTTTTTTGTAAGAGCGTCCATTTCAAATACTCTTTTGATAACGGAATGAAAAATTCCTTTTGCAATATCAAAAATTTTAACCCCTTTTTGAATATTTTCCAACACCTCCGTAGCCGAAAAAACCGTACAAAAACTTCCGAGCTTTACCATGTTTTTCGATTTTTCGGCAAGTTCATTAAGGCGACTTGCCGGAATATCAAGCCGCAACGCCATTTCTTCCAAAAAAGCCCCTGTTCCCGCGGCGCATTTGCGATTCATCTTAAAGCTTTCGATTTTCGAGTTTTGATTTATCTTAATAAGCTTATTATCCTGCCCGCCAATATCTATTACGGTAATTTCATAAGGAAAATAGGCGTAACAACCTTTTGCATGACAACTTATCTCTGTTTTTACGGCTTTGGGAATCTCGATAAAAATATTATTTCTTCCATAACCTGTAAAAACTGCCGATTCAATATCGGCAAGGCTTGCCTTTCCATTGCTTAAAGCCTCGGTTAAACATAAATTTGCAGCTTTTGAAAAATCCATTCCGGTTTTTTGAACATTATGCCCGACTATTTTTTTATCTTTGTTTATAAGAACCGCTTTTGTTCTTGATGAGCCTGCGTCTATGCCGAGAAACAGTTTTTTTTGCATGATATTTATATCTCGTATTAGAAATTTTAAAAAGGGCTGTGGTCTTTTTAAATCTGTTTTACCTATTGCCCGCTTTTTTATTAGTTTATATTTATCCGAAGTTTTCCTTTTACCTCTATTTTTATTGTTTTGCAAAAAGAAATTCGATATTTTTTAATAAAATTTACTCGATTAAAGGATAAAGCGCTATAAAAATGTTTAACGCTACAAACAATAAATCATTGCTATAAAAAACAGAGAATAGTAGAAAAAATATTTTATAACAGGATAATTGATTTATATATCGGTAAAAATCAGATTTAAACTTTTTATCGAAATCATTTAAGAGGAGAAAACTATTATGTTGGTAAAATATTGGATGAACAGGGAAATTATTGCCGGCGATATAAACGACTCTATGCAGGATGCCATAAATTTATTAAAAGAAAATAATATACGCAGGCTTCCTATTGTTAAAAAAGGCGCTCTTGTAGGAATTGTTACGGATAAAGATCTGCTTAAAGCTTCCCCTTCGAACGCTACCGGATTGGATATGCATGAACTTTTATATCTTATGTCTCGGGTTAAAATTAAAGATATTATGACAAAAGACCTTATTGTAATACCTTTGGATTATACAATTCAAGAAGCCGCCGAAATACTGTTGGAGAAAAAAATATCGGGACTTCCGGCAGTGGATCATAATAAAAAACTTATTGGCATTATTACCCAATCGGACGTATTCAAAGTATTAATATCTATTTCCGGAATAAAAAACAGGGGCGTATCATATTCTTTTCAAATTGCAGATCGCCCCGGAAGCATAAAAGAGATTGCAGACATAATAAGAGAATATAAAGGTAGAATAGCCGGAATACTAACCTCTTACGAAAAGGTTTTAAAAGGTTTTCGCAAAGTTTATATACATGTTTATGATATTGACCGAACAAAAATAAAAGAACTTGGCGAAAAAATAAAAAAGGAGGCTACTCTTTTTTATACCATCGATCATAAAACCGGTAAAAGAGAGATAATTCCATAAAACCGATAAAGGTTCTTTATCCATATATTATAAACGCAAAAAAAAAATAATTACGGGGTTTTTCGCTTTGATAGACAAGATGGGTCTTTAAATTAAGGGATTTCTCGCCGCGCTCAAAATGACAGGTAAAAATAAAATTTACCGAAATAATAGAAAGTGATTTTTTTCCGTCTCTTCGCCGAGAGTTGTTTTTGTTTGTCATTTCGAACGAGCAAAGCGAGGAGAAATCCCTTAATTATTTCCCCGTTGTCATTGCAAGCGATGCAAGAAATTTCTTAATTAGTTGATGCTTAAAAAGCTAATAAGACGTAAGCGCTCAACCTGTCGGCAATAGCGGAGTTTGTTTGCTTCGCTTTTTGCTTGTCGTCTCGGATTTCCTCGACGGCAAAAATAAACTCTACTATTGCCTTTTTTAATCATTACTTTTGGGGATTAAAAATTTTTTTAAAAATCGGGGTTTTCTCTCAAAATTTACAAAAAAATATTAAAATCAATATTAATTCCTTGCAAATATATTACCTTGTTTTTCTTAAAATTTATAATAATTTCAATATATAATATGCTTTTTCAGTATTAACTAAATAGAAGAAATACGCAAGCTTACACAATTTACACGCAAAAAGAATGATCAAAATCTCTGCATATAACAAAGTAGTTTGTTCGTTTTCAAGGCTTGCGAAAATTTTAAACGCAGGCTTATTGAAATAAGCCGAGTATTAAAACTTGAAGCATAACGCAGAAAACGGACAAACTACGAAGTTATACGCCGGAATTTCGTTTTAAAAAAACTATAAATAAAGGCGCGCCTATTAAGGCGGTTATCACTCCTACCGGTATTTCGCCGCCGGCGCTTGGAACAGTTCTCGCCAAAACATCGCATAAAACCATGTATGCGCCTCCGCCCAATATAGAAGCCGGAACAAGTATTCTATGGTCTGCCCCTATTATCAGTCTTAGCAGGTGGGGAATTACAAGCCCCACAAATCCGAGCAAGCCGGAACATGCTACGGATATGCTTACCATAAACGAGGAGACTATTAGCATACTTAAAATGACCGCTTTTATGTTAACTCCCATACTTTTTGCCATATCGCTTCCCAATGCAAGCAAGTTCATTTTGGAAGATATAAAAAAAAAGAAGATAAAAGCGGGAAATGTTAACGCCGCAAGTATTTTTACCTCCTTCATGCCTATTATCGAAAAATCTCCCATTAGCCAAAAGAGTATGCCTCTTAATTCCGCGCTGTTTGAAACGGATATTAAAAACATTATTATAGCGGAAAAAAAGGAGTTTAATATTACGCCGGATAAAATAAGAGAATCTTTTTTAAAGGAGGTATCTTTGGAGTTGATTATTATTAAAGCGCCAACAGACGCCATGCTTCCGGCAAAAGCCGTTAAACCTACTCCGGGAAAATAGGCAAAACCAAGAGCTATTCCGGCTATAGCGCCTATTGCCGACCCGCCGGAAATTCCAAGTATATAAGGCTCCGCAAGCGGATTGCGCAGCATAGCCTGAAATACAAGCCCGCCGAGAGATAAAACCGCTCCGGAAAGCGCCGCGGTTATAACTCGGGGCAGCCTTATTTGAAGTATTATTGCAATATCCGTATCGGTTATATCGTATTGACTTTTAAACAGGCAGGTTAAAACTTTTTTTATGCTTATATCCGCGCTTCCTATTATTATGCCGAATATTATACAGGATAGAAGTATTAATGAAAAAACCGCCGATGTAATTGCGATTTTTCCGGCTATATTTTTATTTTTTGTCATCCTTTTTTCTATCTTATCTATGGAAGTTTTATGTCGGTTTTTTTATAGTCTTCTACTATTTCAAACAGTTGTTCTAACCCTTTTATTATTCTCGGCGAAGGACGGTTAAAAATATCCGCATTTACAGAAAATATTCTATTTGCCGCAACTGCCGGAATGCTTTTAAACTGTTTCCATTTTGCTTCCGCCTCTTTAAAAGATTTCTTTTTTTTCATAGAGGCTATAATTATTATATCAGGCGATAGTTTTAATATCCGCTCCTTATTAAATTTAGGATACCCCTTTGTTTTTTCCGCGGCATTTTTTCCGCCTGCCGCGGTTATAAGCTTGTGTATAAAGGTGTCCGCTCCCGCTGAAAAAAATCCGTTTGTATCTATCTGAAAAAATATAACAGGCTTGTTTTGATTTTTTAAAGCGGCTTTTTTAATTTTATTAATTCTGTTTCTCATCTGTTCCGCCAAAATGGAGGCGGTTTTTTCCGCGTTAAGCAAATAGCCTATTTCAATTATAGAGGAAATAACCGTATCTAAGTCTTTAGGATTTGCCGCATATACCGGAATGTTAAACTCGGCGAGTCTATTTATGCTGTTTTTAGGATTGCCCTCTTTTATTCCTATGCAAAGGTCCGGCTTTAAACTTACGATTTTTTCTATATCAAGCCTTACATAAGAGCCTATTGTAGGCAGTTTTGCGGCTTTAAGCGGATAATCGCTATATTGCGTAGCGGCTATAAGCCGTTTTTCTTGTTTTATTGCAAATATTATTTCGGTTATATTGGGGGCGAGAGATATTACTTTTTGCGGATTATCCGGTATTCTTAATTTCCTGCCTGTTTGGTCTATAACCGTTTTTGCGTAAGCTATGCTGCAAAAAAGCGGTATTAATATTAGAAGGTATATATTTTTTTTCATTTTAATTTTTTCATTTTAAGAAGTTTCTTGATTTTATTTGGGATTTCTTCGGAATTTTTATCCATATGAAAACCGTGATATACAGCGTCCCGATTTTCGGATTTAAAAACAATTACCTTATCAAACTCTGCATCATAATTAAAAAGTTCTTCGATACGCTCCCCCGCCGCCTTGTGAAGCAGTTGTTGAGCCTGTTTTGCAGAGCATAACAAAGGGCTGGCGTTCGGAAAATTTCCTTTTCCTTTTTCTCCGTGTTTTTTAAATTTATTAAATTTTCTTTTAGGAATGCGATTTGCCGCAAACCAAGATGTTAACTCTTTTTCATTTTTAATATTAGGGATTATCGCTTTAAGATCATTAACCGTAACTTTAATAATATCCTCTTTAATTTTACAAGCGC
>JAFDMD010000009.1 GCA_019306185.1 Deltaproteobacteria bacterium | reverse complement strand
CATTAGTCGAACCATCGCAATCTCGTTATTACTTTTATATGTAAAAAAAAACAATTTACGAGATTGCGATGGTATTTCAAACTGTTATTCCGAAAATGTCAACAGACCCTAAAGTTATACGACGGGCTTTGATAATTCTTTTGCGGCTTTTATTATAGCGGCGGAATCTATCCCATGTTTTGCTCTTAGTTCTTTTTGGGAACCGTGTTCTACAAATTGATCTTTTACGCCTAATCTTTTAATTTTAAAATTAATGTTTTGATCCGTAAGAGCCTCGATTACGGCACTTCCAAAGCCTCCGGCAAGGATATTGTCTTCTATGGTTATTATATTTGGATTTTTTTTGACTTCGGATATAATTAATTCGGTATCCAAAGGCTTTATAAATCTGGCGTTTATTACGGACGCCGAAATATTGATTTTTTTTAATTCTCCTGCGGCGCTAACGGCTTCCGATACGGACTGCCCTGCAGCCAATAGGGTTATATCTTTGCCGGACAATAACATCTCCGCTTTTCCTATAGGTATTTCCTCTTTTTTAACGGGCGCGCCTATTCCGGCGCCTCGCGGATAGCGCACGGCTATAGGACCTTTATATAAGGTCGCGGCTTCTATCATGTTTGCGAGCTCTACTTCATCTCTCGGAGTCATAAGAACCATATTAGGCAGACTTCTTAAATAAGAAAGATCAAAAAGTCCGTGATGAGTAGGACCGTCTTCTCCTACTATTCCGCCTCTATCTATGGCAAATATTACCGGAAGCGATTCGATACATACGTCGTGCAATATTTGATCGTAAGCTCTTTGTAAAAATGTAGAATATATTGCTATAACCGGCTTAAATCCTTCGGTAGCCATTGCCGCTGCAAAGGTTACTCCGTGTTGTTCCGCAATTCCTACGTCAAAAAAGCGTTTTGGAAAAAGCTTGGCAAATTCGGTTAACCCTGTACCTTCCGGCATTGCCGCTGTAATAGCTATAATTTTATTATTTTTTTCCGCAATTTTAATCATTGTAGAACCGAATACTTCGGTATATGAAGGCGGAGCGTTCTTTTTTTTAAAGGTTTTTCCGGTTTTAGGGTCAAAACTTCCTACGCCATGAAAATATACCGGATTTTTTTCCGCAGGCGTATAGCCTTTGCCCTTTTTTGTTATTATGTGGAGGAGAACAGGCTCCCGATTTATTTTTATATTATTTAAAATTGTTATAAGACGATTAAGGTTATGCCCGTCTATAGGCCCGAAATAATCAAAATTAAAAGCTTCGAAAAGCATTCCCGGAGTTACAAAGGTTTTAAAAGAATTTTCCGCTTTTTTGGCAAACTGATATGCATTGTCTCCTATTTTAGGTAGAGATTTTAAAAAATCGCCGAAATTTCTTTTGAGATTTTGCATGTATTTAGCGGAAAAGGTTCGACTTAACAAAGAGGATAGGGCGCCTACGTTAGGAGAAATTGACATTTCGTTGTCGTTTAATATTACTATAAGGTCTTTATTTAAATCTCCCGCCTGATTCATTCCTTCAAAAGCGATTCCAGCGGTCATAGAACCATCGCCTATCACCGATATAACTTTGGAATTATCATGTTTAAGACGTTTTGCGGATATAATGCCAAGTCCGGCTGATATCGAGGTGCTGCTATGGCCTGTAGTAAAGGAATCGTAAGCGCTTTCGCTAATGCGGGTAAAACCTGATATTCCTCCGAATTTACGTATATTTTCAAACTCTTTTTTTCTACCGGTAAGGATTTTATGAGCATAAGACTGATGCCCTACGTCCCATATAATTTTGTCGGAAGGAGTATCAAAAACATAATGAAGAGCTATTGACAGCTCTATAACCCCGAGACTTGAAGCAAGATGCCCGCCGTTTTTAGATATTACTTTTACTATATATTCCCGCATATTTTTTGCGAGCGCTTCAAGATCGGATATTCTGAATTTCTTTAAATCATTAGGATAATTTATTTGATCTAAAATATTCATTTTTTTAATATTTATTCCTTTTTAAACGTTTGCTTGTTTTTTTGAGTTATGCTCAAAATTTATCCTTTAAAAAAGCTTGGCATTAAATTAGTTTTTTTTCGTTTATAATTAGCTTTAAAAATAATATGGTAGAAACGTTGCTTGCGGTATTATCATAATCTTTAAGCTTGACTTAGCTGCGCTTATAACGAGGAGGAGCGCACAAAAAGCGTTTGATAAAGCGCTGCCGCAAGCGGGCAAAAACATTATTTCTATCTATTACGCTCTAAAATATAAACCGCTAATTCTTTTAATGGTTGCGAACGCTTCGCGTCAAATATACCAAGAGACGCTAACGCGTTTTTTACTAAATTATTTGCATATTCTTTTGATTTATCAAGTCCGATAAGCGTGGGAAACGTGTTTTTTAATTTTTTTTTATCTGTTCCTACGGCCTTTCCCATAGTTTTTTTATCTCCGGTTACATTTAGTATATCGTCTGTAATTTGAAAAGCAACGCCGATATTATTTGCATAAATTTCAAGCGCTTGGCGCTGCCGTAAATTTGCGTCTCCTATAACCGCTCCGGATAACAGGGAGGCTTTAATTAAAGCGCCGGTTTTTAAAGAGTCTATTTTTTCAATCTCTTTAATCTTAGTTTTTTTACCTTCGGATAACATATCCTCTGTTTGTCCTGCAATCATATTATTATAGCCTGCGGCGTCCGCTATAATATTTGCGGCTTTTATTAAAGGAAGCGCCTTTTCGGATGTTATAGCTTCTTTAAGCATTATATTAAAAGCCAAAGTCAAAAGTCCGTCTCCCGCAAGAATCGCTATGGCTTCTCCTTTGTTTTTTTTATATTTAATATGTAAGGTAGGCATGCCGCGCCTTAATTCGTCGTTATCCATAGCCGGAAGATCATCGTGTATTAAAGAATATGTATGGATCATTTCAATAGCGCATGCCGTAGTAATAGCTTTCTTATAATCCGCTTCTACTATTTCCGCTCCCGCTAAGCATAAAATAGGGCGTAATCTTTTTCCGCCCGCCATAAGAGAATATGTCATAGCTTCGCGCATTAAACTATTGCTTATAAGATTCATCATTATGGAATCAAGGCTATTGTTTATGATACTTGCTTTTTCATGCAAATAATCTTTAAGAGAAAATTCCATTTTATCCCTTTAACTTCAATTCATGCTCTTTTGCCAGAAGGCTGATTTTTTCTTCGGCTTCATTAAGTTTATCGGAACAAATTTTTGATAATTTTATTCCCTCTTCAAATTTTTTCACCGATTCCTCCAAAGATAATTCGCCTGTTTCCATTTCCGAAACTATATCCTCAAGCTTTTTTATAGCCGTTTCAAAATTCGATTTTTTTGCGCTCATTTTTTAAATTCCTTTTAACCCCATTCATTTTTTGTAAAAGGTTTGCTTTGTTCATCCAAATAACAAGTAGATATAAAATCGGTCTAAATAACAGGATAAAAATAGGAAGCTTATTATTTAGACCGCGAAGATCATCCTTTTTTTAAGTTGGTTACGCTGCATTCTATAAAGCCGTCCGATACTCTTATTTCAAGATTATCTCCGGTTGTAATATCTTTTATGCTTTTAATAAGTTTATTATCTTCCGGTTTTTCTATTATGCCGTATCCGAGTTTTAATATATGTTCCGGGTTTAAATTTTTTATTTGTAAAAAGGCTTTTTCAAACCTCTGTTTATTATGGTTAATATTTAAATTTATCAATAGGTTATTATTTAAAGCATAAAGCTTTAATTTAAATTCGTATATTCTTTGTTCCAATTCTTTTATATTGAGCCCGCTTATTTTCCATTTAAGTCTTTCATTATAAATTTGCAGCTTATTTCGGATAACTATCGACATTCTTAAACGTAAATCGTCTGTTTTTAAGCGTAAATCATCTATTTTTTTTTTCGGGTTAATTATCCTTGTATAAAGCCGATCCGACCTATTTTTTTCTTTTTCCAAACCGTTTAAAATCAGAGAATAGGCTTTTTTATAAAGTAAAAAAATTTTATGCTCAAGCTCCGTTTTTACGGAAACTGCAATTTCCGCGGCGGCGGAAGGGGTGGGGGCTCTTAAATCCGCCGTAAAATCGGCTATGGTAAAATCGGTTTGATGTCCTATTGCGGATATAATAGGAATTTTACAGGCAAATATTGATCTTGCAACAATCTCGGTATTAAAAGCGGCGAGGTCTTCTAGCGAGCCGCCGCCTCTTGCCAGTATTATAAGATCGGTATTATTAAGCCTGCTTAACAAATCTATGCTTTCGCTTATCTCTTGCTCTGAGTTTTCTCCCTGCACTTTTACCGGCGCTATTTCAATATGGATGTTAGGATAACGTCTTTTTATAACGGTTTGTATATCATGAATAACAGCTCCGGTAGGGGAAGAGACAACGCTTATTTTTTTCGGCAAAAGGGGTATCGGTTTTTTAAATGATCGATCAAATAATCCTTCTTTTTCAAGCTTTGATTTTAACTGTTCAAACGCCGCTTGCAATTCTCCCAATCCGTAAGGCTCTATATGTTCAAATATAACCTGATATACGCCTCTTGGTTCGTACAAGCTTATTCTGCCTACGCCTTTTATTTTCATGCCGTTTTCCGGCGCAAATTTAAGATGCCTGTTCTGATTTGCAAATATTACCGCCGATATTTGAGAATTATTATCTTTTAAAGTAAAATAATAATGATTTGAAGAAGGAATTTTAAAATTGGATATTTCGCCGCATATCCAAATTAACGGGAATTTTTCTTCGAGAAGTTTCTTTATGCCTGTATTAAGTTCGGATACCGTATAAAGCTTATTTGAGGAGCGGTTGATAAGTTGTTTTAAAATGTGCATTTCATTTTTAATTTTGCGGGTTATAAAATATTAATTGCCGATTATCATTTTATTATTTTAAAGTCAACAAGAGGTAAATCTTTATGAGCCGATTAAATGTTTTGCGGACTTTTATTAAAATAATTATAAGTATTAAGTCTGATAAGGTATCTTATGTAAACTTTTATAAATTTATAAAATATAACCGCCCTATTTTTTATCAAGACTTTAAATTTCGGAATTGAAAACTAAAATTAATAATTAAACGATTTTTTTATAGCGCTCTCAAGCGTCAAGATATTAAAAACTAATTTTTTAATGTCTTGGACGCGCGTTTTTTTTATTGCCGTTTTATTTATGTTTTTGTAATCTTTTGATTATTTAAAAAACAGGTAAAAAGGATTTCTCGCTTTGCTCGAAATAACAGAATTTTTATTTTTGTCATTTCGTTTAGACAAGCGCTGCAAATATAAATCCCTTTATTAAAATAAAATAAAAAAGGATGAAAAATCATTATGAGAAAAAAAATAATAGTATTAGGCGCCGGAATGGTAGGAGCGGCAATAGCCGTTGATTTAAGTGAAAAATATTCGGTTGCTTCCGCGGATATTAACGCCGAAAATCTTCAAAAAATAGAAAAGCATAATATTAATACAATTTGCGCCGACTTAACAAACTTAAAAACAATTGCCGAAATAATATCTGATTTCGATCTGGTTATAGGCGCGCTGCCCGGAACCATAGGTTTTAAAACTATGGAAACGGTAATTAAGGCAAAAAAAGATATAGCGGACATATCCTTTTTTAACGAAGATCCTTTTTTATTAGACGAGCTTGCAAAAAAGAATAATGTAACCGCAATAACAGATTGCGGAGTAGCTCCGGGAATGCCGAATATTTTTTTGGGACATCATAACCGGCTAATGAATGTTGAAAGCTTTAAATTTTATGTGGGCGGACTTCCTATTGCCCGAACAATGCCTTATCAGTATAAAGCCCCCTTCTCTCCTATAGACGTTATAGCCGAATATACCAGAGAAGTTACAATGGTAGAAAAAGGTAAAATCGTAAAAAAAGAGGCTCTTTCCGAAATAGAAACCATAGAATTTGAACCAATAGGAACATTAGAGGCGTTTAATACGGACGGCTTAAGAAGCTTAATAAAAACAATGTCGCATATTCCCGAAATGTCCGAAAAAACCTTGCGTTATCCGGGGCATGCGTCGCTTATGAAAATATTATGCGATACAGGCTTTTTTAATGAACAGCCTGTAAATGTTAATGAAACTCCGATTAAACCTATAGATTTGACCTCAAAGCTTATATTTCCTATATGGAAACTAAAAGATGACGAAGAAGAATTTACTATAATGAGAATTATAATAAAAGGAACCGAAAACGGCGTGTTTAAAACATATATTTATAATCTTTTTGATAAATTCGATAAAAAAACAAAAATATCTTCTATGTCAAGAACCACAGGCTATACATGCGCCGCGGTTGCAAATTTGCTATTGGAAGGCTTATATACAAAAAAAGGAATTTCGCCGCCGGAATATCTTGGAGCCGACAACAAAGCTTTTGAAGCTATTACAAGCTATTTAAAAGATAGAGATATCGAATATAAAAAAACGTCTGTCTAACTCTTTACTTTGTCTGTTTACGGCGTTGATTTTTTTAAATGTCAACGGGCTGTTATTCTTGCCATAAGCGTAGTTTTAGGTTGGGTTGAGCGCAACAACCCAACAATAAAGGCAGAAAAGATTAGCTCAGCTTATTATGATATAAAAACAGAAGGTTATAATGGAAATTAACTTTGAAGAGCAAAAAAATAATGATAAAATAATAACCAATGATTTCAATTTGCTTTTGCAAGACGGAAATATAGGCTTTTATACCAAATGCGAAGTTATAGAAATTTTCGGGTTCAATAATAAAAACAAAAACCCTTTTAATATTTTTACGTTAATAATTTTTGAGGATACAAAGCAAGAAAATATAAAAGAGTATTTAACCAACGGATTAAATAAATTAGATAAGTTTTCGACTATAAAATGGGGAATCCAACGAAGAGTTATTGATATAAAAACCGCTATAACCCTTTTTAATAATTTAATAAAGAGTAGTCTTTTTCAAATAGATGATAATGATGATAAGTTAGAGGTCGGAAATTTAACTTTTTTAGAAAAACAATATATAAAACCATATGAGGATATAAAACCTAATGCCTCACAACTGAATTATATATTAAAGAATAATTTTAATAATGGCTCATATATAATAGAAGGCTTTGATGAGTATAAAACAAATACAAAATTTTTATTAGATAATCCGGTAACTTTAAATGATTTTAGCGAGAAAGTCGGCGAAATAATACCTATTAAAATAGGTAATTTGTCCGATCGGTTAGGCAACATTATTTTCCAATTTCCAATTAATCTCTTTAAACTTGCAATTAGTTCAATGGATACGCCGAAGCGTTATGATGAAGGTTTTAAATTGGATTTGATGTTTCATAATAAATTAAAAAAAAAACCGAAACTTCAAGTTATTGCTTATAATATTCATAATATTGTTGACGAATCTATTTCGGATTTTATTATAAAAGATATAGAGGGCGCTGCCGATATAGAAATTCCAACTACACATTTATTTTATCAGATAATTAATAAAAAAAATCGGTTAATTGTTTATAATAAAGATAACTTTGCTATACTTCAAAAAGCCGATGTTAATATCTATATGTCGTCTCCACAAGATAGAGTTTTTTACCTTAATAATGATATAATTAAAATTGGGGTTACGTCTTTAGAACAAATTCAAATAAATCGTAACTTATTAAACTACGCCGAAAAAAAAGAATATATTAGTTGGATAAGCGATAGAAAATACGAGCAGGATTTAAAACAACTTGAAAAAGAACGTTCCTTTATTCAATATTTCGGTAAAAAAGATGAAGATAAAAAAGCATTAAATAATATTAGAGAGTTAATAATAAAATACGGAGATAACGGAGTTTATCTTTGGGATCCGTATTTAAGCGCAATAGATGTTAAAAATACGCTTTATTATTCGCCCCGTAGTTATATTGAATTAAAAGCCATTACAGGATTAAAACAGAATAAAAGTAAAAAACAGACTATTAAAGATATGCAAGAAGAATTTGAAAAGGATGATAAAAAATATCTTTTATTAAATTTGGAAGTAAGAGGCAAAATAGATAATAACAGGTATGATTTTCATGATAGATTTTTAATATTTCCGCAAGAACAGCCAAAAGTATGGGCATTAGGAACTTCGGTAAATCAACTTGGAAAATCTCATCATATATTACAACAGGTAAAAAATAGCCAACATATTTTAAATGCTTTTAATAAGCTATGGGACGATTTAAAAAGCGAGGAGTGTTTGGTATGGAAAAGTATATAAAACTTTTATCCAACATAATAGACAATAATAATTTACCAAAAGTTGAAGCCTCTTATCTTGATAGATATTTCAAACTTGTAGATAATAATTTTTTGGAAACATTAAATAATAATAATAAGGCTTTCTATAACCTTTGTAGAAAAATTGAAGAGGCGTATAAAATAAGAATAAATAAACCGTTATGCAATCCCGATATAAAAATAGTATTACAAAAATTAATTGCCGCAATTATAACTATAAAAGGTAATAATAAAACAAAGCTTATACCGCTGATTATATATTTGGACTATAAAAATATTTTATATAACTATTTAATTAAAAAAGGATTCACAAATGATTTAAAGCAAATTTTAATTCATATATTAAAAGGTATGAAATTAATTCCTGATAAACATGATATTTCTCCATTCCATTGGGAAGCGGAAGCTATTGATCGGTATAAGCAGGGTATAAAAAATATCAATATAAAAGATATATATGATTTTGTTAATTCTTTTGAACGCGGTATTGGAATTATCCCTAACGGTTTTATAAATTTTTCGGCGTTTGTATTATCCGAAATAGATTTAGATAATTTGGTAATATTGTTAGACGAAAGAAAAGATACAATCACTTTTATATATTTACTATATAATGTGCCCGAAAAAGAGAAGTTGAAAATAGCGGCAAAATCAAATAATATATTATTAAAATTTGAAGTGATAAGGGAAGCTTTACATTTTCAAAAACAAGAGCCGGATGAAAATGAAAAAATATTAATAGAAAAGATAATTTTAGATTTTTCCAAAAATCAAAATATTTGGGAACAGTTTTTAGAATTTTATGTAACATATCCTTTAAGATACCCGCAATTATTTCAACCTTTAGGCAGGATAATAGAAAAATTAAATATAAAACAAAGAGATACTCTTTTAAATTATATAAAAATTGATAACCATTATGATGCGGATTCACAAAAAGCTTTAAATAGCTGTTTTACTAATATTTCTAACGAAGAGTTACAAAAAGAGATATTGAAAAACCTATTTAATAGATGGAAAAATTTTATTGATAATTATAATGATTTTTTTACCGCAATCATTTTAACCGATATTATTAATATAGCAGTTGCTACTATAAAAAATTGTACGGATAAGAATGATATTATTTATAACTTAAAACAAATTGTAAATAATTTAAATGAGATTGATAACCGCTGGTTTAAAGATAGTATGGAACGAAGAAACTACTTTTATAAGCAGATGAGCAAATTATTTGTTTATAGCTTCGGAATTAATAAGTATGGATTAAAAGATGAAAAAAAAAAAATACAAAATATTTGCAATACCAGTTTAGAGCTAAAATATGAGCAGCCTATTGGTAATAATAAAACCACATTACAATTATTTAATCAATATATTGATTAGGATATAATATTAAAAAAAAGGGATTTCACCGCCGGAATATCTTGGAGCCGACAACAAAACTTTTGAAGCTATTACAAGCTATTTAAAAGATAGAGATATTAAATATATAAAAAAAACGTCTGCATAGCAAAGCAGTTTGTTTGCAAGGCTTGCGAAAATTTTAATACTCGAAATATGCTGCGCCCAAAAAATTGGACAGTAAAGAGGAAATATGCTCAAATAGGAAGTAAGCGAATCAAACAACAAGGGGGGTAGAATGAAAAAAAGTAGAAGATAGACTTCCCCCGAAAGCATAAACACAAAATTAAATTACAAATCATTTTTCAAAGTTTTTAGGACTTAGAAAGCCGATATAACTATATTTTCGTTTTAATATATTCAAAGATATCCGATTTAGCTTTATTACCGGTTTTATAAACTTGCCCTTTAATTTAAAGAACTATAAAAAGATTCAATAACGGCATTATCAAGACAATTGCCGGTTCTACTTATAATTTTTACAAAAAGTTTTCCAAACATTAGAAGTAAATTGGCTTCCTTGATCCGAATGAATAATTACTTGTTATTCTATGCTTTCTACGCAATACCGCCATTAAAAGAGCGTCTAAAGCCAGCTTATTCGTAGGCGTATTTTACATAGACCAACCTACAATCATTCGCGAATACGAATCGCAAACTGTCGCAAGATAAAGCCAACCTTCATAAGTTCTTATTTGGGTTGTATCCGTTACCCATTTGCGATTTAGAGCCTCCGCTCTAAAATCTTGATTTATTATGTTAGGCGCAGCTTCGTTTTCTTTAATGCTTTGTTTATATTGTTTTTTTTATAAACACGATTAACTTTTAAACCGGCTTTTCTCATTCTTACGGAATAGCTTCAGGAGTTGTGCTTGAATCAAGCGTTTTTTATTTTTTATCTACTATATACGCGCCGTAACAATATATATAAAGCTACAATTTAAACGGCTCTATTTTTTGAAACTTTATAATGTAATCAATAGCCGACCATATAGTAAATATCAAAGCCCCCCATAGAAAGAATTGCCCTATTATATTTATATCAATCCCAAAATAAGGATAATGAATTAAAAGCGGTATTATAGCGGCTATCTGAAATCCGGTTTTATACTTTCCGAGTTTAGACGCTGATATATCGCCGCCTTTTTTTATAATAAGATTTCTTAAGCCTGTTATAGAAATCTCTCTTCCTATTATAACACACCCTATCCATGCGGGCATCCATCCGTGAGATATAAGCATAATAATTGCGGAGGATATTAAAAGCTTATCCGCAACAGGATCCATAATTTTTCCAAAGCTTGATACAAGCCCTTTTTGTCTTGCGATATAACCGTCAAAATAATCGGTTATCGCAGCAGCGCTAAAGACCAAGGCAGATAAAAAAGTTAATACCTTATTTGTGGATAGCAGCAGCAGAACCAATACCGGAACCGCGGCTATGCGAAAAAGAGTTAAAAAATTAGGATGACCTATTACATCGGATATTTTGCTCATTAGTATATCTTTTACTTGTTTGCTTTTTTCCAGTCTGCCAAAAACGCGTCTATGCCCTTATCCGTAAGAGGATGAGCCGCAAGTTTGGATAAAACATTAAACGGTATTGTTGCAATATCGGCTCCCATAAGCGCGGATTCAAGAACATGTATCGGATTTCTTATGCTTGCCACTATTATTTCGGTATCAAAGTTATAATTATCGTAAATATCGACAATCTGCTCTGCCAGCGTCATCCCCTCTTGCGAAAGATCGTCTAATCTGCCTACAAAAGGACTAACGTAAGATGCGCCGGATTTTGCAGCCATAAGCGCCTGAAGAGGAGAAAATATCAAGGTTACGTTTGTTTTAATCTGCTCTTGAGATAAAATCTTTACCGCTTTTATCCCGTTTATCGTCATGGGTATTTTTACGACTATATTAGAAGCCAAAGCCGCAAGGTCTTGCGCCTCTTTTACCATAGTTTTCGTATCTAATCCTATTACTTCCGCGCTTACGGGGCCGGCTGTTATTTCGCATATCTGCTTTATAATATCTTTGAATTCTCCTTTTTCCTTTGCGATAAGAGAAGGATTTGTGGTTACTCCGTCAACCATCCCCATGCTATGAGCTTCCTTTATCTCATTAATATTTGCGGTATCTATAAAAAATTTCATTTAAAATCTCCTTTTTTTCTATCTTCCAAAAACTTTTTTTTACACTCCTTGCGGCAAAAATATAATATTTCCTTTTTATCTTTAAACTCTATACAGTCTTTTCTCGGATAATATATTTTACAACAAGGATCAAAAACCATTATATCGTCGGCTCTCTTTTTTATATCTTTGAAAGGCGTTACGCCATTGCCCGAAGATTTTCTACGGGACTTTAATAATATATAACAAAGATATACAAATAATAAAAATAGCAGTAGCCTCATGTTATAATCCGCGCTTTCTGCTGGTTATATCGAATATCCTTTTTAAGATTTTCTATCAAGCTTTTAATGCTTATTTTTAACGCCGGGTGTATAAAATCCGAATCAATATCCGCTATGGGCAATAAAACAAAATATCGGGTATGCATTCTTGGGTGCGGTATTTTTAACCTGTCTGTATCTAATATAATATCGTCGTAAAAAATAATATCTAAATCAAGAATTCTCGGACCAAATCTTACCTTTTTTTCAACCGTCCCTACTTTTTTTTCTATTTTCCGCAAATTATCCAAAAGAACTTCCGGGCTATATTCGGTTTTTATTTTAACCGCGCAGTTTGCAAAACTATCCTGCTCCGTATAGTCAACCGGAGAAGTTTGATAAAACTTTGAAATGTCGGTTATCCGACAACCCTGCAAATTATCAATTCCGTCTATTCCTTTTTTACAAAAGTCGGTTTTATCTCCTATATTCGAGCCTATGGAGATAAAGGCGCTACTATATTTAGAATTTTGCATTTTTAATCCGTAAAGCCGCCTCTTTTATTCTTTCTTCGCTTACGGTAAGAGATATTCTGGCATAGCCTTCGCCCGCTTTTCCGAAGCCTGAGCCCGGAATAGTTACTATATTAGCTTTAGACAAAAGAAGGCTTACAAATTCGGCGGAACTATAACCCTTGGGGACTTCAAACCATATATAAAATGTCGCTTTCGGATCATAAGCTTTTATTCCGGCGGAATTTAATGCGTCAAGAATTATCCGCTTCCGTTTTTCATATATTCGGTTTAGCTCCTCTATATACTTTTCCCCGCCTTTCAAAGCCTCAATTCCCGCAATCTGAATCGCCTGAAAAACTCCGGAATCAACATTGCTTTTAATTTTTCCCAAAGCGTTTATAATATCGGAACCTCCGGCGGCAAACCCTATTCTCCATCCGGTCATATTGTACGTTTTAGAAAGAGAATGATACTCTATGCCTACCTCTTTCGCCCCTTCCGCTTCCAAAAAGCCGGTCGGTTTTTTACCGTTATAATAAACCTCCGTATAGGCGGCGTCATGACATACTATAATATTATATTTTTTTGCATATAATACCAAATCATTAAAAAAGGATATCTCCGCGGTAGCGGAAGTAGGATTATTAGGATAATTTAAAAACATCAGCTTTGCTTTTCCAGCGATATTTTCGGGAATTGCGCTAAAATCCGGCAAAAAGCCATTCTCCTTTTTAAGAGGCATATAAAAAGGAATTCCTCCGGCAAATCGAACCGAATTTTCATATACCGGATAACCCGGATCTGGAATCAAGGCTATATCGCCGGGATTAATAAATGCAAGCGGAGTATGAGCAATCCCCTCTTTTGAACCTATAAGGGTTATAACTTCGCTCGATTTAATATCTGTGTCGAACCTTTTTTTTAACCATAACGCCGCCTCTTTGTTAAAGGCTTCCATTCCGGCGTAAGAAGGATATTGATGGTTTGTCGGATCAGCCGCGGCTTTGCTTAAAGCTTCAATTATATAATTGGGAGTAGGCAAATCGGGATCGCCTACTCCCAAATCAATAATGTCCGATCCGGCTTTTATTGCTTCGGCTTTCTGTTTATCTATTTCTTTAAACAGATATGGAGGAAGCTCTTTTACTCTTTGCGCTATGTTTATTCGGAACATTTTTCTTTCTCCGTAACCGTAGATTTAGGGACAGGATCCCCCTTTTTGCCGCATCCGACTACATTTAAAATGGACGCTCCCAAAAAAAACAGGCTTATTATTATTGTTATTAAGTTAAATTTATACTTATTCATTTTTCTCCTTTAAAAAAATCAATTTACAACTTACAATTTCGCTCTTTGGGCAGGATAGGCTTCGCCTCCGATTAACCAAACTATAATAAATATTTTTTTTCCGCTTTTTCTATAGCGTAAGAAACATTTTTATAAGAGGTAGAACCGCTCGAAGCTCTTCTTTCGATCATGTTTTCCAGCCCCAAAGCTTTAAATATATCCTTGTTTATAAGCGAAGAAAAACCTTGAAGCTCTTTAAGAGTCAACTCGTTAAGCTCTTTTGTATTTTTTAAGGCGTAACTTACGGCTTTTCCCGCGCAATTATGAGCGTCTCGAAACGGCATCCCTTTTGAAGTCAAATAATCGGCAAAATCGGTGGCGTTTAAAAACCCTATGGATGCCGCTTTCTTCATTATATCTTTATTAACTTTTATTTTAGGCAACATATCCGCATAAATTTTTACGCATAAACCCAGCGTATTTACCGCGTTAAAAAGAGGTTTTTTATCCTCCTGCATATCTCTGTCGTAAGCAAGAGGAAGCCCTTTCATAATTGTTAGCATGCAAATAAGAGCGCCGAATACCCCGCCTGTTTTTCCCCTTGTCAACTCGCAAATATCCGGATTTTTTTTCTGAGGCATTATGCTGCTTCCGGTAGTAAAAGCGTCCGGCAATTCTATAAAATTAAATTCGGTTCCTGACCATAAAATAAATTCTTCCGAAATTCTGCTTAAATGTATCATGCAAATGCTTGCGCAACTTAAAAATTCTATTATAAAATCTCTGTCCGAAACCGTATCTATACTATTTGAAGATACTTGAGAAAAATTTAATAACTTTGCGATATAATCTCTGTCTATAGGATAAGTTGTACCCGCCAAAGCCGCGGCTCCGAGCGGCATAACGTCGGTTCGTTTTAAGGAATCTTCAAATCTTTGAATATCTCTTTCAAACATTTCATAATAAGCCATTATATGATGAGCAAAAAGAACAGGCTGCGCCCTTTGCATATGAGTATAACCGGGCATTATTATATCCTTATGCTCCTTTGCAAATCTAATCAAAGACTTTTGTAAACTTATCATTTCGTTAATTATAAATAAAGTTTTCTCCTTAAGATACATTCTAACGTCTAAAGCAACCTGATCGTTTCTACTTCTTGCAGTATGAAGCTTTTTCCCTGTTTCTCCTATCTTTTCTATAAGTCTTGCCTCTATGTGCATATGAATATCTTCAAGCTTATCATTATACTTAAAAGAACCGCTTTTAATCTCCTCTTTTATTTCCAAAAGCCCTTTTATTATTTGCTCCGCCTCGTCGTTGCTTATAATGGATTGTTTGGCAAGCATTTTACAATGGGCAATGCTGCCTTGAATATCGTAAGAATATAAAGTTTTATCCGTATCTATAGAGGATGTAAACCTTTCGACCAACTCGTTTGTTTTTTCGGCAAATCTGCCGTCCCATAATTTTTCAGTCATATTTTTTTCGCTTATTATTTATATCCCAACCAATCTATTTTTTATCGGCTGAATTTGCTTTAGAACTATTTGAATTTAAGTTTGCATTTTGGGACGAAGAACTTCTGCCCGGAGGATTATTTCTATCCAGCTTGCCTTTAATAGGCTGATAACCGTCAATTACTCTTCTTGCTTCTTTATTAATAGATTTTTTTTTCATAAGCCAACCTCTTTTTTAAGTATAATACTCTATAAATTTTATATTATTCCCGTTTACCATCACCCCTTTTGATCTTTCAATAGGTTTGATAAATTTTTTGCCTTCTATTTCCCAAAGTTCCTCAATGTATATCTGTTCTTCGGCCGGAAAAGAGGAGGCAAAAGAATTCTTATCATATATCCCGCCAATTCTTTTGCCGTCCTGAAGTTCTAATATAATCCAATATACCTCTTTTTTTCCAAAAATATAATCCCAAGATTTTAAAGTCGGATGAGGCGCTATTTTTAAAATTGTTTTTGATTCTCTTAATTTATAATAAGCAAAAGATAAAATTATAGGCGATATGAAAACAACCGTTAATAAGGTTAAAATATGTAATAACGGATAATTAACCGATAAATTAAAATATAAATCCAAATATATCGCCCAAGACATTAAAGCATAATTTAAACAGCTATAAGTGATAGCGTCAATGATTACTTGAGGCGCATTCTTTTTATCGGAAGGAGATAAGGTGTTATATGTTTTTATTGATATAAATCCGGGAATGGCAAAAATTATAAAAAGATATAAATTATTTATATCTTTTGTTATTTCAAATATATTCATAAAAAACAAACCTTATTCTAATATTTTACAATTCGCCTTTTAAAAAATCAAAAACCTGTTTTATAGCTTCAAAATAATTATTTTTTATATAATTCAACGCGTTGTCGCTTATCTTGTCATCGTAAACATGAGATAATAAATCTCTTTTTTCAAGCATATCTATCCAAACTTCGCCATCCTCTATTATAGAATTTTGAAAAGAAAGTTTTATTGCGTCTCTTGAGAATTTTGCGATTATTCCTTTGCTTTCAAGATAATCTTTTAAGGTTTTCCAAGCCAATTCAAATGTAAATTCAAATGTTTTAATCAAACCGGCTTCGGATAATTGGTCATACTCGTCTTTATTAACCGCATTGGTTAATCTAATAAAAGCCTTTTCAAAATTATTATAGCGTTGTCTCCATCTTATACTTTTATTCATATTAAACCGCCTTTTAATCTTTTAAGCGGATTACTTACCATATCTTTTCGCTTTAAAAAAGAACGGTTATATAATGATTATAAGAAACTTAATATATGTATTAGTTTTCTTGCTTCCGGAATCTCTTTATATACTTCTTTCACAGTATCGGGAGTAATAAATTTTGATAAAACCTTTTCCATCTTTCCGGTTTCAATTGCTTTGGGTATATTGTCCGTTCCATATACCTTTATTTTAAGCTCCGGTTTCGCGCGTAATTTCCTAAAATTTTTACTTTCGATTTTAAAATTATAGATGCAAGAGGCTGCCAGTATTTCGGAACTTGGAAAAAAAATCAGAGGCAAGATTAAAGGAAGATTGTTATAAGTCCAACCCTGTTTAACCATATTGTTATAAAATTCTTCTATAGCAAGCTGCGATATTTCATTTAATATATAAAATTCTTTATTAAAATAATTATTCTTATCCTTTAATATTTTTTCCGCATCCGAATTAATCAATAGAATATCTTTATTGGAAACTTTATCCTTTTCCCTCTTAAACTTCTTAAGCGCCGCATATAACACGCTTATTATACTATTTTTTAATACAATAGCTTTTTTATCGACGCTGGTTCTAAAGTATTTTGCAACCGCACCGCTTATGGTTAGCTTTTCCATATCCAAAAAATCATAATCGGTTAATTGCACGGAATTATCTTGTAAAACAGCATTTATAAAATGTTTTATAACGCAATAATCGCTAAATCCCTCTCTTATTATAGCTATATTTCTCATTTTAACCGCCTTACAGTTCGCCTAATATTCCGTCGTAAAAGAGTTCGGTTAATTCGTAAGGGCTAACTTTAACCACCTCTTTTCCGTCTCTTATTATAATATCTTCCTCTTTTATCCGTCCCATGTTTGCAAGCGGTTTTATTGCGTCGTTAAGATTTGTAGTTATTGTTCTGTAATTTCTTGCCCTAAGATGAAGATTGTAAACATTGTCTATACAATCGGAAAATTCCCGTATAACGCTTGGGCTGTGAGTGGTTAATATAAACTGGGTATTTTTGCCTCCGCCCGAAACCACTTTTAACCAGCTTAAAAATTTGGATATATTCTTTTGATTAATCCCGTTTTCTATCTCTTCAAGCATTATTACGGAAGCAGGTTTTCTCATAGCGCATAGCAAAGCTACGGCTCCGGCTTTAACAAGCCCGTCCGAAACGTCAATTGTTTCGAAATATGGAAAGGTATTTTCTCCCATATCAAACTGCCATCTGAGTACGCCCCTATCTATTAAAACTCCGTTAAAAGATTTAACAAACCTTTTTAAATAACCTAAAAATTTTCCGTATCCTATTTGATCCTTTTCTTTAAGAAATTTAACCAACTCAATAAAGTTTGATCCTTCCTGTCCTATCTCCGTTGCAGTATTCGGAAATTTGTTGAAACTTTCAAACTCTTCTAAATAGTTCTTTTGTTTATTGCCATTATAATGAGCCAACCCTTTTAAAAAGCCCGGCTGAAAATTATAATAATACATAAATGAAAGGGAACGGAAAAACCTCTCCGTTATATTCTTTTCTTCATTCGTTAAGTTTTGATTTTGCAGGTTACTTCTTAAAAGAAGTCTGCTCGACGGTTTATCATATCCGTGTAATATTTCTTTTTTATCGCTGGAATTTTTATGGATTACTACTTTTTCCTTACATCCTATATTTTCATCTTTTATAACATATATTGATAATTCATACTCAATTATTTTTCCTTCCTCTTCCCATTCGCAATAAAAAGATATAGGTTTATCGGAATCTATAAGCCTATGTTTATTAGGGAAGTAATGTCCTCTATGCAAATTTGGTATTTCTCGTTTTCCAGGATACGCAGCGCTTACAAGTCTGGAAAAATAGTTAATGCCTTTAAGCAGATTAGTTTTGCCGGAATTATTAGAGCCTATAATCAACGTAATATCTTTTAACTCTAATTCGGTTTCAACATGAGTTCGATAATTTATAATTTTTATTTTTTTTAACATAACATTTTCCTTTTTAGTTATTATGTTATAACGATTTTAAAATGTATATCTCTCCGATTTCTCCGAAAACCCCTTTAAATTAATCCTCATTAAGCAACATTCCGATTCCCGCGCATGCAAATACAAAATTAGGCGTCCAAACCGCGATAATAGGATGCAACATTCCTCCGTAACCAAGCGTTAAACAAAAGCTTTGAAAAATCCAATATAAAAAAGCGATTCCTATTCCCGCCGAAACGTTAGAGGCTGTGTTATCTTTTCCGCTTCTTTTTAAACAAAGCCCTATTCCTATTAAAGTCATTATTATACATACAAAAGGAAAACCGATTTTTGCATGAAAATCAGTTGCATACTTGCTCGCGTCATATCCTTCTTTTTCAACCTTTTTTATATACTTAAAAAGTTCGAATATGCTCATCTCATCCGGTAATTTTGCTACTCTTAAAAAATCTTTCGGCGTAAAAGGAAGCCGGACAATCTTTTCTTTATATATTTTTATCTGATTATCATCTATTTTTGGAAACTGCTCCATAATGCCGGATAAGAGCCATTTTTTATCCTTAAACTTTGCTTTTTTAGCGTCTAATTTTCTTATCAGATTAAAATCGTTATCAAAAAAGCTTATAGATAAACCGTAGAATTCTTCCGAAACAGGTTCGTAATATTTTATACGGGTTATGGTTCCTTCCCCTTTAATCCAAATGTTTTTATCGGAATCGGCGGTAGAAGCGGTTATCATAGGATTCTTATTTACCTCTTCGAACCATATCAGATTGGATTTTTCGGTCGCGCAGGGAGCTATGAATTCGGAAAATAAAAAAAGAAGCAGGCAGAAAACAGCCGATATAAATAGAACCGGTTTTATAATATAATAAAGACTTATTCCGCACGATTTTAACGCCATAAGCTCATTATTTTTATTCATTAAAGAAAATGCTATTATAACGGATAACAGAATTCCTATAGGCGTTATTTTTGAAATAATAAAAGGAATTTTAAATATAAAAAAAATCGCCGCCTTATTTAATTCAACCCCTTTTTCCAAAAAATTATCTATCTTTTCAAAAAAATCCACCGCAAGATATATTCCGATAACGGCTACTATTATTATACCGCAAAATTTTAATATATTAGCGGATAAATATTTGGATATTATGTTCATAAATTTTCAATTAACATATATAAATATAAAAACAAACGCTTAAAAAAAATGTCCGTTCCGTCTTGTCAAGCAAAGCGAAAAATCTCTTAATTATTATCCTAAAAAATTATCCTTATAACTACAACGCTTTTAATTAAGGGATTTCTCCTCGCTACGCTCGTCGAAATGACAAACAAAAATAAAAAATCCGCCGACATAACAAATAAAAAGCCCTTTATTGCAAAGAAAAATTTGCGCCCGTCCTGTCATTTCAAGCAAAGCGAAAAACTTCTTTATTATATCTTAAAAAAGCAAAATAAAAGGCTATACAATTTTCTTCTTTTGATCTTTTTTTATTAAACCTGTTCCGGAAATTTTTATAAGCAGACAAACTCCTATGCAAACGGCTATAAAATTCGGCGTCCACATTCCTAACGCCGGAGGATATATGCCCGCCTCGCCAAAAACAACTCCCGCAGATAATAAAAGATAATATAATATAAAAACAAGAAGCCCGCCGGCTACTCCAAATGATTTTTTTATATTTTTTGCCTGTATTCCAAGCGGAATAGCCAAAAGCCCCAAAGCTATGCAGGCAAAAGGCAAAGCAAATTTTTTATGTATTTCAATAAGAAGCGAATAATAAAAAGTATCCTTTTTATCTTTACTTTTATTTAAATTAAAAAAAAGCTCCCGCAAACCCATCTCTTTTATTTTTTTACGCTTTACTAACTTATCCGCTCCCATCTTTTTTGCGTTTAACCTTATATCATAATCGGCAAATCTTATTGAATGAGCCGTGTTATTATTTATATCTGTATAATTGATAACCCCGTCGTACAGTTTTATATGAAAAACTTTTTTATTCTTTTCTATAAGCAATTCCCCTTTCGGAGCTATTACGGAGCTTATTATATTTTTAGTTCTTTTATCCTCTATAAAAATATCGCTTAATTCACCCGATTTTTTATCTATTTTATTAACATATAACATTACGTCGTTAAAACTGTCGTTAAAGGTTCTTTCCGTAAGCGCTACGCTAATATTAGACGCCGCAATTTCGTAAACCGTATTTTTAAAAGATACTCGCCCCCATGGCATTGCATAAGCAATTGCGTAATATGTAAATAAGGCTCCGAGAACCGAAAAAACCGCTACCGGCATTATAAGCCTGTAAATGCTTATTCCGCAGGAATTAAGAGCTATTATTTCATTATTTTTAGACATCTTTAAAAAGGTTAAGATTATGCTCGTCATAACCGATATGGGAATTACAAATACCAAAAAATAAGGAATTGAATAAAAAAGCAGAAGTAAAACCATAGAAACGGCTATTTTATAATTAACTATTAAGTCCGTAATCTCTAAAATTCGGGTCATTAAAAATATAAAGGAAAAAAATGCAAGGCTTATTATAAAAGGGAAAAAAGTCTCTTGTATTATATATCCGTTCAATATTGCATTCTTGCGCAAACTGCCGGTTTCCGAGTTGTGACGAAATTTTTTGAGGGGTAAAAAATCTTTTATTCCCATTTTATTTAAAATGTTTAACATGGAATTTTGCAATAACAGATATTTATAAAAGTATAAAGTTTAAAAATCGCAGATTTGTTAAAAAAAGTTGATTGAAAATTTTTTATCGGATATTTAATACCGAATAAAAAATATAAAATTCAAACGGAACAAAATGCAACTTATAATAAAAGCGTCGATTAGCTTAATTATTATTTTAATCGCCTCCGCAATAAGCAAAAAATATCCTTCCCTATCAGGCTTAATAGGGGTAGAGCTTTGGTTTTAATATGGGTTTATCTGGACAATAAAGGCGACTCCGCAATTATGCAAAATTTTGCAAGAGGAGCGCTTTGGGGGCTTTTGCCTACAATACTGTTTTTTATATCGGTATTGCTCTTTTTTAAAAAAGAGACTCCCTTATATATTGTTTTAATCGCGAGTTTCGGGATTTGGGGTATAGGAGCCTTTATTCATCATTTTTTTTTAAAATAAAATTTTTCGTCTAACTTTAGAATTACCCGTTTGCGATGTTGAAAACAAGTTGCTTTGTTATCCGGTAAACTTTCATTATTTTGTGTTATTTTGACGAGCGAGAGCAAGGTGAAATTATACTGCGCCCAAAAAATTAGACAGTAAAGAGGAGATATGCTCAAATAGGAAGTAAGCGAAGCGGGCGTTCGCCAATTCTTTTTAAAATAATATCAGCCTTATTAAAAAATTCGCCATAATTCCGGCTATAACGTCATCAGCGGTTATTCCTACGCCTCCGGGCAATTTTTTATCCGCAATATAAATAGGAAACGGCTTGAGTATATCTAATATCCTAAAAAGAATAAAACCGGCGGCTACGTTGATAAAATTAAACTCAATTCCTATCATAGTTACAAGCATTCCGGCTATTTCGTCTATAACCACAATGGAAGGATCCTTGCCCCCTTTTATCTTTTCGGCTTTATCCGATATAAAAACCGAAAATATTATAAACGCCGTTACAAAGCATCCGGAAAAAATAATAGACGTCTTATAAAGAAAAAAGGCGAGCCAAATACCATGAAGCGTCCCGAAAGTTCCTGGCGCAAACGGAAGATATCCTATAAAACCGCCGGTAGCAAGAAACATAATTGTTTTATTTTTTATTTTCATATTATATAATTAATCGGCGCTGAAAAACCTGCATTTTAAGCGTAAACGGTTTTGCCAATGCCTAAAGTTAAAGTTTAATAAAAGATATAAAAAATCAACCTGTTATTACTTTCTCGCTTTTTATTAAGGGATTTCTCCTCGCTTTGCTCGTCGAAATGACAAGCAAAAATCACTTATGTTAAAATAACAGAAAGTAATCTTGGACTGTCATTTCGACCGAAGGAAGCAATCTCTTAATTTAAAGACCTATCTTGTTATAGTAAAGCGAGAAATCCCTTAATTAGCGCCTTCTGATCTTATCCTTTGTTCCTTTGTGCAAATCTTTTTGCGATTAAAAACCTTTTAGGATTTTATCTTAATATTTGCAAAAAAATATTAAAACTAATATTAATTCCTTGCAAATATATCACCTTATTTTTTTTAAAATTTATAATATTTACAACATGTGTTATACTTTTTAAGCGCCGACTAAATAGTCTGCTTGTTTGAGCAAATATTTCCTTTTTATTTCATTCCTTATTTTTATCCGTCTTTTCGGAAGAAGCAGGTTGTAAATTTAAAGTAAACTTATTTGAATATTTCAATTATTTTCTCAATTACATACTCTATCTGCAAATCTGTCATTTTCGGATATAAAGGTATGCTTAAAGCTTTTTTATAGTAGTTTTCAGTAGCCGGATATTTTTTATAATCGTATCCGAATAGCTTTTTATAATAAGGATGTCTGTAAACAGGTATGTAATGAACTTGCGTACCTATGTTTTGGGCGGCTAGTTTTTTCATGATCTGTTTTCGGCTTTTTTTTATTTTTTTAAAATTGATTTGTAGAACGTAAAGATGAAAAGCGGAGTTTCCTTTTTCTTTTTCGTAAGGGATTGTAAGATGTTGTATGTTTTTAAACGCTTCGTTGTATTGACGGATGATTTTTCTTCTTTTTGTTATAAAACGGTTTAATCTGTTTAGCTGGGATATACCGAGCGCCGCTTGTATATCGGTTATTCTATAATTAAACCCGAGCGCTTGCATTTGATAATGCCATTGCCCGTATTTTTCGATCATTTTATCGGTTTTTATTATTCCGTGCGAGCGAAGCATTAGAAGTTTTTTATATGTTTTTTTATTGTTTGTAACCGCTGCGCCTCCTTCTCCGGTAGTTATTGTTTTAACCGGGTGAAAAGAGAATGCGGCGATATTCGAATATTTACAGTCTCCTATATATTTGCCGTCTTTATATTTTGTTCCTATTGCATGGGCGGCGTCTTCTATTACGGCAAAGCCGTATTTGCGGGATAACGCGTCTATTTTTTTTAATTCCGCCGCCTGCCCGGCAAAATGAACCGGAATAATCGCTTTGGGTAGTTTGTTATCTTTTTTTGCTTGTATAAGTTTTTCTTCTAATTTTTCTACGGAAATGTTGTAGGTGTTAGGGTTTATATCTATAAAATCCGGTTTTGCGCCGCAATAAAGCGCGGCGTTTGCAGTGGCGGCAAATGTATTCGGGGTTGTCCATATTATATCGTTGTCGCCGATTTCCGAGGCAATGTAGGCAAGATGAAGAGCGGCGGTTCCGCTTGAAACCGCAACCGCATATTTTGCTTTGCAATATTTTGCCAAGGCCTGTTCAAATTTCGGGATAATCGGACCTTGCGTAAGCATGTCGGACGATAAAACTTTTAAAACTTTTTCTATATCCTGTTTGCTTATATCCTGTTTTCCGTAAGGTATCATATCTGTTTTATTATCTTTTGCAGGCGCTCTATAGTAAGCGTTTGTTTGTTCGCGCCGGAGTTGTATTCGAATCCTTCCGGAACCTGTTTGCAGTTATTTTTTTTGCTGTTGAATCTTTTTTCAAAAAAATGAAAAACCGGCATTATTACGTAGTAGTCTTCAAATTCCAAGGTATGTCTGGAATCATCTTTTGAAATCATTACTTCGTCAAGTTTTTCTCCGGGTCTTATGCCTATTATTTCGATTTTTGCTTCCGGAGATATTGCTTTTGCAAGATCCATTATGTTCATGCTTGGTATTTTGGGAACGAATATTTCGCCGCCTACCATTCGTTCGAAGTTTTTAAGAACAAAATCTACTCCCCGATCTAACGTAATCCAAAAACGGGTCATACGCGGATCTGTAATCGGAAGGGTTCCGGACGCTTTTTTCTTTATAAAAAAGGGTATAACGCTGCCTCTGCTTCCCACTACGTTTCCGTATCGGACTACGGAAAATATTGTATGTTTTTCCCCTACATAAACATTTGCGCTTACAAATAGTTTGTCGGAGCATAGTTTTGTAGCTCCGTATAGATTTATGGGGTTGACCGCTTTATCGGTGCTTAGCGCTATAACCCTTTTTACTTTTTGATCTATGGCTACGTTTATTATGTTTTGAGCGCCTATTATGTTTGTTTTTACGGCTTCAAACGGGTTGTATTCCGCTGCCGGAACCTGTTTTAAAGCCGCGGCATGTATTACGTAATCCACTTTATAAAATGCTCGGCAAAGGCGGTCTTTATCTCTAACGTCTCCTATAAAATATCTGATGCAGGGATATTTTTTCTGAGAAAATGTTTGAGCCATTTCAAACTGTTTTAGCTCGTCTCGGCTAAATATGATTAGTTTTTTAGGCTTGTAGCTGTTTAGAATGGTTTGCGCGCATTTTTTTCCGAAGGATCCCGTGCCTCCGGTTATTAGTATTGTTTTGTCGTTAAACATTATTTTTTATGTCTCCGTTAATTTATCTATGATTGATCGGATATGTTAAAAAAATCGTATGATTTTTTTTTGCTATGGCGCTTAAATCATTAAAAAATATAATCGGATAATCTTTTCTGATTTTTAACCTTTTTTGCTTTTTAGCGGCTTTGGCTCGAACGCTTAACTCGTAAAATCTTTACGAATGTTTATAATTGCCGTTTGCATTGCCTTTGAATAAGCAGGCAGTTTTCCATATATTTCTTCCGCAAGCTTTTCTTCGTAAGTATTATGCGTTGTTAAGTTTCTAACTTGCAGCATAGCAAGATAGATCGGGTCGTCTTCGATTGTTCCCGCTTTAAAAATCTGTTTTATGCTCCCTCTGGGCGAATCCGTTTTATATCCTAATATGTTGCAATATGTTTTAAGGATTTTCCAAAATAATTCAAATGTAAATTCAAAACGTTGTATTGCGGAATCTCGAATGAATTCGTCGCTTGGCATTGCCAATGCTTTTTCAAGCTGTTTGCAAGCTTTATCAAAACCGTTTAAACGGTTTTGAAGTTTTTGCTCTATATCCATTTTATAATATTATTTCCGTTTCGGTTGATAATACTTTATTGTAAAAATCTGCGCTTACTCTTTTAAAATCTATTATATCAATTTGCTGCAATATTGGAAGTTTATCAATATTTTCTTGGATACGCTCCATTGTATCAAAAGAAATCGGCGTATCCGATATTATTCCTATATCATAATCGGATTGTTTAGTATGAGTTTTATCTGCCCTTGAACCGAAAAGGAATATTTTAACTTTGTTTCCGAGTTGATCGTTTATTATTTTTTTTATTTTTGTTTTAAGTTGCTTGTCCATTATAAAGCTATTTTTTTAATTAGTCGATGCTAACCTGTATTTTAATAAGCGTAAACGGTTTTGCATTAATCGCCGTTATTATTTCGCTCATCTTTTTATCCTTTTAACTCGTTAATCAATAGACTTAATAACCTCTTTTACTATTATATTCTGCTCCGCATCGCTTAAGAACGGATGCATCGGCAAGCTTATTACCCGTTTTGCGGCGGATTCGGCAATAGGATATTTTTTATCTGTTTGAGCTATGGCGGGCTGCCTGTTAAGCGTTATGGGATAATGAATTGCGGTAGGAATATTTTTTTGTTTTAATTTTTTGGCAAAATCCTCTCTATTTTCAACATTTATTGTATATTGAGCATATACGCTTTTATTGTCCGGCAAAATATGGGGGCAAACCGCTTTTGAATTTTTTAAAAGCCGAGTATATCTTTCGCCTATTTGCTCTCTTGCCTTTGCTTCCGTTGGAAATGTTTCTAATTTTGCAAGAAGTATTGCGGCTTGTAATGTATCGAGCCTTCCGTTTATTCCTATTCGTATATGATTATAACGTCTGTTTTGTCCGTGATCTTTTATTTCTTTTATTCTTTTTGCAATTTCGTCGTTATTTGTAAAGCATGCGCCGCCGTCTCCGTAGCATCCGAATGGTTTTGAAGGAAAAAAGCTTGTGCAGCCTATAAGGGATAATCCGCATGATTTTTTATTTTTATATTCGGCTCCAAAGCTTTGAGCCGCGTCTTCTATTACGGGAATGTTGTATTGCGCCGCTATTTTGTTTATAGCTTCCATATCCGCGCATTGCCCGTATAATGATACCGGCATTATCGCTTTTGTTTCGGAAGTTATCGCCTTTTCTATAAGGCTTGGCTCTATATTGTAGGTTTGCGGATTTATATCTGCAAAAACCGGTTTTGCTCCGGTTAAGATTATGCTTTCTGATGTCGCTATAAAGCTAAAAGGGGTTGTAATTACCTGATCCCCTGTCTTGATACCAAGCGCCATAAGCGAGGCAAGCAAGGCGTCTGTTCCGCTTGATACTGTAATGCAGTGTTTTACTCCTATATATTCGGCAAGTTTTTCTTCAAGTATTTTTACCTCCGGACCCATTATAAATTGGCTGTGATTTAATACTTTTTTTATATTTTTATCTATTTTTTCCTTAAGCTGTTTATATTGGGTTTTTAAATCTATAAATTGCATTATGTTTTGCTTTCTTTGTTTTTAAATCTTTTATTATGGGCGTCATATAAAAAGATTTTTCAATATGTAAAAGTAGCTTTTCTTCCTCTTTGTTTAATTTATAACTCATTTACAAACTCCAATATGTATAGCCTGCTTTTACAATTTTATCGGAATCAAATATCCCTTTTACGTCTATTATAACGCCATTTTTTTTCACAAGAGAAAATAAGGTTTTTATCGGCAATTTTTTATATTGGTCATGTTCTACTGCTATAATAACGCAGGATGCCGGAGTTAATTTGTTGAAATCGGATAGATTAACGCCGTATTCTTTTTTGCATTCCGAATGGTCGGCATAAGGATCATGGGGGGTTACCTTTATGCCGAATTCTTTTAACTCTTCTATTATATCTATTACTTTGGAGTTTCGTATATCCGGGCAGTTTTCTTTAAAGGTTACTCCCAAAACCGTAACGGAGCTTTTTAATATGTTGTTTCCGGCGGCGATTATTTTTTTTATTGCCTGTTTTGCTATAAACTTGCCCATTTCGTCGTTTAATCTTCTGCCGGAAAGTATTACTTGGGGAGTATAGCCGAGTTTTTCCGCTTTATGGGTTAAATAATAAGGATCAACTCCTATGCAGTGTCCGCCTACAAGCCCTGGTTTAAAGGGCAAAAAATTCCATTTTGTTTTTGAAGCTTCCAATACTTGCTTGGTATTTATGCCTATTTTATCAAATATTAAAGCAAATTCGTTCATTAATGCTATATTTATATCCCGCTGGGTATTTTCTATTATTTTTGCGGCTTCGGCTATTTTTATGTTTGACGCTCGATATACTCCGGCGGTTACTACGCTTTGATATGCTTCGGCTATTATTTCAAGGGTTTTGCTGTCTTGACCGGATACTATTTTTTTTATTTTATCGAAAGTATGTTTTTTATCTCCCGGATTGATTCGTTCTGGGCTATAACCGACGGTAAAGTTCAAGCCGTTTTTAAGGTTTGAATGTTTTTCTAAAATAGGAACGCAGTCTTCTTCTGTAGCTCCGGGATAAACGGTGGATTCATATACTACAATATCCCCTTTTTTTAATATTTTTCCTACGCTTTCGGATGCTTTAAACAGAGGCGACATATCCGGCTTTTTTGCTTGGTCTATAGGCGTGGGAACGGCTATTATATAAAAATCGGCAGTTTTTAAATCATATAAGTTATCCGTAAATAGTATGTTGGAATTTTTAAGCTGCTCCGGCGTCATTTCGCCGGTAGCGTCAAAACCTGTTTTTAACTCTTTAATTCTTTTTGAGTTTATATCGTATCCTATTGTTAAATTATGCCTGCCGAAAGCTACGGCTACGGGCAATCCTACATATCCAAGCCCTATAACCGATATTTTTCTGTTCTGTTTCATGTCTTCAACCGCCTTAAATTTTTCTCCCTATTTCAAACCCGTTATGGATTGCGTCATAAGCCAAACCTGCTTTTTGAGCGTCTCCGATTATATGATAAGGAACGCTTTTTTCTTTAATTATGGCTTCCAACGGATTATAAGAAACCGAGCCGGCGGCTATAACTATGGTATCGCAAAAGATTTTTTCTTCTTTGCCGTTATATTCGACAAGCAGATAATCTTCTGTTATTTTAAGAGCTTTTGCTTGCGTAACAACTTTTATTCCTTTTATGGAAAGGTCTTGCAGCATAGCCCATCTTGTGGATTTGCCTATATCTTTTCCTACTTTGTTTATCATTTCTACTACGGTAATTTTTTTTGTTCCGCGCGTAGCTAATTTGTATAAGTCATCATAAGATTCGGCTTTGTTTATAAATAAGAATTTTAAAGCTTCGCCGGATAAACAACCTTTTTCGGATAAGAATAAAGCGGTTTCAACGCCTACGGCTCCGCCTCCGATTATTACTGTTTTTTTGCCGGTATAAGCCTTGTTTTGTAAAACGTCCCATGAGGAAACAACATTTTTAAGGTTTATCCCCTCGATTCTCGGTATTGCAGGAGCCGCTCCCGTAGCTATTACTATTTCGTCAAAATTACCTGCTTCGATAATTTTTTCATCTACAGGTTTAATAATAACCTTAATACTGCTTGAATTTACTTTAAAAATCAGATCTTCGGCAAGCCTTTCAAACTCTTCTCTACCGTTTGGAGCGGCTGCAATAAATATTTGCCCTCCCAAACGGTTTTTTTCGTATAAAACAACTTTATGTCCTCTTTTATGCGCTGTAAGAGCCGCCGTCATTCCGGCTACTCCGCCGCCTATTATCAGTATGTTTTTTTTATTTTTCGCTTTACTTATCAGTCTGGTTTTTTCGTATCCCGCCAAAGGATTGCATAAACATTCTACCGCCGCCATTTTAAATATATTATCAAAACATCCCTGAGCGCAGCCTATGCAATGGGTTATCTCTTTTTCCCTGCCTGTTTTTGCTTTAACCGCAAAATCAGGGTCCGCAATTAAGCTTCTGCCTATTGCCGCCATGTCTGCTTCGCCTTCGTTTAAAAGATTGCGAGCTATTTGGGGGGTATTTATTCTATGGCTTGCTATTACGGGTATATCGACGGCTTTTTTAACTCCGGCGGATAAATAGGAAAAAACTCCGGCGGGAACGGACGCTATTATCTGGGGAACTCTTGCTTCGTGCCATCCTACGTTGATGCAAAGCGCGTCCGCATATCCTTTTGCGGATATTTTTTTTGCATATTTTAATAACTCTTCTCTTCCTTGTCCTTTCGGCATAAAATCATTCCCGTTCATCCTAATGATTATAGGAAAGTTCTCTCCTACCTGTTTTCTCGCCTCTTGTATAACTTCCATTCCAAAACGGCTTCTGTTCTCAAAGCTTCCGCCGTATTCGTCATCTCTTTTATTGGTTAAACCGGACATGAACTCGCTTATTAAGTATCCTGTGCCGCTTAAAATTTCCACCGCGTCAAAACCGGCTTTTTTTACTCTTAAGGCGGCGTCTCCGAAATCTTTTATTATCTTTTTTATTTCTTCTATTGTAAGCTCTTGCGGAACCTCTTTTGTAAGGCTTGAAGCTATAGCGGAAGGCGCTACAGGTTTTTTTCCTCCTGTTAAAAAAGACATGTTGTATCGTCCGGAATGGTTAAGCTGAACAACCGATTTTGCCCCTCCGTTTTTTATAGCGTCCGCCAATTTTTTTAATCCGGGTATAAATTCGTCTTTATGAGCTCCTATGTTTTTAGGGTAACCGGCTAAATTATTAACCGTAGCAAACCCTACGCATATAGCGCCGGTTCCTCCTTCGGCTCTTTTGCTATAAAAATCAATTAATCTATCCGTAATAAAAAAATTTTCCGCCATATTAAGATGCATAGCGGGCATGTAAATTCTGTTTTTTATTTCAAGTTGATTAATTCTAATCGAGTCAAAAAGTATATCGTTCATAGCGCTCCTTTATAAAAAGATGTAAAAACCGTTTTATCCTTATTTATTCTAATATTAAAATATCTTTTTTATTCTGTTTTAAGGCTTGAATAAAAAATTTTATTCCTCCGAAACTCAAACAAATAAACTTAATATCTCTATAAAAAAATATACGATATTACAAGTAATAAAACCATACCCTTTTATAACCTCTTGTCTTGCCGATTTTCCGAATTAAAACGTATGAGTATAGATATGGCAAACGGCAAATCGATAGCTTTGATTGGCGCCGCAAATTGATTTAACTTTATAGCCAAACGCCGATGATAATTTTTCTCAATCAAATTATAAAAATTCGGCTATAATTATAAAAAATATTCTATACTTTTTTTAAGTTGAAATTCTTAATATTATCATTATAATATTAAGTATAGGCATATTGGATTAAAAGGCAACTAAAGTTTATTTATTAATTTTACAGCGTCTTTTATCCGAACAGCGTAAGTATAACAAAGGAGCAGAGGCGTAAAGAGGTTGTTCGCATCCTCTATATTTTTATATATAAATTAAACGCTATATTGATAAAAAAATTAAAAAATAATTTAAAGGAGATAAATGGTATGACAAACAACTTTATTACAGCCGATGCGGTTCAAGATAAAGTCCGAATTAATGAATTTATTAAATCGGTTTATAACTGGATGGCTATAGGGCTTGGACTTACAGGGCTTATAGCATATTATGTTTCTAATAATGCAACTATAATGCAGTTTGTATTCGGCAATATGCTTGTTTTTTTTGGAATTGTTATTTGCGAGCTGGTTCTTGTGGTAAAAATTTCAAGAAAAATAGATAAAATAACCGCCTCAAAAGCAACCTCTTATTTTATGCTTTACGCGGTTTTAAACGGTATAACCCTTTCTTATATTTTTCTTGCTTATACGCATTCTTCCATAGCTTCGGTATTTTTTATATGCGCCGGAACTTTTGCCGGATGCAGCATTTACGGAATGGTTACAAAACGGGACCTTACTTCGTTAGGCGGCTTTGCAATGATGGGCTTGTTCGGGATTTTAATTGCTTCGGTAGTAAATATTTTTTTAAAAAGTTCCGGAATGAGCATGATAATAAGCTATATCGGAGTTTTGGTTTTTGTAGGGCTTACCGCTTACGACACTCAGGAGCTTAAAAAAATGGCTATTAACCAGCCTGCAGGGTTGGAAGCGGGGGTTATACGAAAAGGGGCTATTTTGGGAGCCTTAAAATTATATTTGGATTTCATTAACCTTTTTATTATGTTTCTTAGAATTTTCGGCGTAAGTCGAGATTAATTGTAGTTTGCAATATGGTAGAGACGTTGTTCGCAGCGTCTCTACGCTATATCTTTAACTATTTTATTAAGCCATAAAATCCCGGCTTGGCGTTCCTCTTCGTTTAAACTTTTTATTACCTTGATATAATCTTTTCCGTAAGTTGCAATTTTTTCTTCTATTATTTTTAAAAACGGCTCGTAATCTTTTATTTTATCGCCGGTATTCTTTTTTTCGGATATTATATCTTCTATTTCCGTAATATCATAAAAAGAGTTTGCATTATTCAAAAAGTCTTTAAGTCTTTTAATTCGTTCGGATAGCGCCTTGTCGGTTTTTTGCAGCAGTCCTAATAATATTTGCTTTGTAAATTCTTCGGATATAAAGTTTGCCCTTATATTTTTATACCATATATAAAGAGCCGTTAAGTTTGCCAAATAATTAACATTATTTGCAATAACTCTTTTAACGTCTCCGAGTATTCTTTTATTGTAAGGTATTGAAACCGATTTTTCCGCTCTTGCATTTATAACAAGCCTGTTTTCTTCCAATTCATCTTTTCTGCATATTGTTCCGGCAGGAGTAACCGTTCCGAAAGCCAATCGGCATGGACCTATTACGCCGCCCTGCCCTCCTAAAAATATAGGACTTTTATTAAGCATTACTCCCGCGGCAACATCTCCGAACATCGAAGGAGTCGCCTTATCCTGAGCCGGAGTGTAATTAAAATGTATAAAAGAGCTTCCTACTTCGCTATGATTTTTTCTGCTTGCGCCTCCGGCCATAAAGCAGTCGCAAAAATTAATAAGGCTGCCTAATGTTACGTAAGGAAAAAGTATGGTATGTTTAAGACCTACGGTATGAGCTATGCTTGCTTCCTCTTCTAATATTGTCGCCTCTCTTACATGAGCGCCGGAACCAGCGCTTGCTTTTTTTAAAAAAACCGCATTGTTAAAGTATCCCCCCGCAAGCTTTACATTAACTCCTATTTGACAGTTGTCTATGGTAGCCGGCGCCTCGTAGCCTATGGAGCAATTTTTTAAAATAACGGTTGAAGCCCCAAAAATTTTTACTCCTGCATATAAGGTTACTCCGTCGCCGGATATGTTATCGATATTTACCTCGTCTCCTATTTCTACGGAGTGAGGAGCCGCTATTTTAACCCCTTTTTTTATAAGGCGCTCTACTTTTATCATTATTCCCTCTATTTGGATTTTGGCGGATAAGTTTCTATGTTGACCGTTTACGGCGTTAAAAAAATTAATTATTCTTTTTTATGAGTATGCGTTCTAATAATTTTTCCGTCTCTCGAAAAAAGCGATAACCTTCTTTATTATTTCCTTTTAACTTGTATCTAATATCCTAATTCTAAATTAAATAAAAGCAAATATATTTATCCGAATAAATATTTTAATACCTTGACTATCAACCATAGTTCTATATAACGCCGATAAGTTGTATCCGAATAAATAAACCTTTTCATTTGAAAAAAGGAATAATATAATGGAAAATCACTACATTGTTCTTATATTAGGATATATTTTCGGCTTTTATATGGCTTGGAATATCGGCGCAAATGACGTGGCAAACTCTATGGCTTCAGCCGTAGGAGCCAAAGCCATTACCCTGCGCCAAGCCGTTTTTATAGCCGGAATATTAAATATAGTAGGAGCAATATTTTTAGGAACCCATGTAACCAATACAATAAGAAAAGGAATTATATCCACCGAAGTTTTAAGCGATCCGCATATTGCTATGTTAGGAGCTCTATCGGCTCTTCTTGCCGCCGCTTTATGGGTAAGTTTTGCAACCATAAAGTCTTTGCCGGTATCCACCACTCATTCCATTGTAGGCGCTATGATAGGTTTCGGCATAGTGGCGGACGGGTTTTCGGTAATACAGTGGGCTAAACTCGGAGCGGTTGTGGCAAGCTGGATAATATCGCCGATATTTGCCATGATAATATCCTTTTGTATGTTTAAACTTATTGTAGCCTCTATTCTAATCAAAAAAAACAGATTCGATATGGCGCTCAAACTATCCCCGTTTTTTATAGGCATTACAATATTTATAGTTGTTATGTCTTTTATACATAAAACCCCTTTGGGCAAACGTTTTGATTTAAATATAGTTAACGCCTTGTTAATCTCTTTGTGTTTATCCGTATTATTAGGAATTATATTGGGAAAGCTTATAAAACGGTTTGTTAAAAAAGGGACGGACGGGCCGGAATCTGTTTTTAAAAAAATTCAAATAGGAACCTCCTGTTATGTTTCTTTGGCTCAGGGAGCAAACGACGTTGCAAACGCCATAGGTCCTCTTGCCGTTATATATTTTATTGTTAAAACCGGCGGAATAGGTTCGCAAATTCCGGTTCCGATATTTCTTCTTTTATTCGGAGGCGTAGGAATAGCCGCCGGAATTGCTATGGCGGGAAGAAGAGTGATAAAAACCTTATCGACAAAAATCACCCAGTTAAATAATACGCGGGGATTTTCGGTTGACTTTGCCGCCGCAACTACGGTTTTAATAGCTTCTAAACTGGGGCTTCCGGTATCTACCACTCACGCGGCAGTAGGCGGAGTTTTGGGCGTAGGGCTTGCGCGAGGAATAGAAGCCGTAAATTTCTATCTGATTCTAAAAATTATATTATATTGGGTATTAACCGTTCCCGCCGCCGCTATTACCTGCATCATCATATTCAAAATACTAAAGTTTTTTATATAAAGGAGTAAAAAATGAAAAACGCTTTATTATCCATATTTTTAACATCCCCTTTTGAAGGACTGGTAAAACATACCGAAAAGGTTAAAGAGTGTATATTGATATTTAAAAATGCAATAGAATGTTACGTTACGCTTGAATACGAACGGTTTGAAATTTTAAAAGAAGAAATTATTAATCTGGAAAAAGAGGCGGATAAAATTAAAAGAGGAATAAGAGGACACCTCCCCAAAGGCGCTATGATGCCCGTAGATAAATTCCAGATTTTTCTATTTTTAAAAGAACAGGATAATACAATAGACGCGATAGAGGAATCGTTGGAATGGATATCCTACAGAAGCAAAAATAATATTCCGGAAGATATTAAAAAAGATTTGGTTACATTAGTGGAAGCCGTAATCGAAACTATAGAAGAATTGCCGAAAATGGTTTTGGAAACAAAAAAATATTTTGAAAACTTTTCGGACGCACAAAGAAATATTGTAAAGAATATAATAAGAGGCATTCATATAAAAGAAGGAAATGCCGATAAACGGGAAGATAGTTTAAAAAGAAAGCTTTTTGCCATGGATATAGACTCAACCTCATTATTCCATGTTATTCGACTTATCGAAATTATAGGTTCGATAGCAGATCATGCCGAAAATGCGGGGGATATGATAAGAGCTATGATTGCAAGATAAACGGAAAAATTAATTTTTTTACCTATTATAAAAATAATGTTTGCAATTTGCTAAAATAAGGATTAATTACAATTCAATTGATTTTATATCGTAATTTTTAAAAAATTATGATATTCCGAATTCTTAATATTTTTACGCTGTTAATTGAGTATTCGGAGTTTTAAGCAATAATGGCGTTTGTATTAATTGAAAGGATTTTTTATGAACATTTACGTAGGCAACCTGTCTTATGAAATTAAAGAGGAAGAATTAAAAGAAGAATTTATGGAATTCGGCGCAGTTGAAAGCTGCAAGATAATAATGGACAGGTTCACCGGCAGATCCAAAGGTTACGGTTTTGTAGAGATGCTCGAAAACTCGGAAGCCGAAGCGGCAGTTAACGCTTTAAACGGCAAATCAGTAAAAGGACGCGATATAAGAGTTAACGAATCCAAACCTAACCCTGCCAGATCAAACACAAACAACAAATCTTATAATCAAAGACGATATTAACAAAAAATTAAGAACATATATTTATAAAAGTTCTTAATCAAACAACAATGCCGGAATAAAAATAGCCGTATTATAAGCTTTTATTCCGGCATTCTTATAATTTTCAAGCCTTTAATACCCAATAATCAAATTATAAAAATGCCTCATTTTAACGCCGATTTTTTTATTTGGATCGGAATTATTTTATGTATATCTCAATCCGCTATGTTTTCGGGGCTCAACCTTGCCTTTTTCAGCATCAACAGGCTTAAGCTTGAGATCGAAGCCTCTCATAACAAAACCGCAAAAAAAATTTTGGAAGCAAGAAAAGATTCCAACTTTCTATTAACTACTATTCTTTTCGGCAATGTAGGTATAAACGTTTTATTGGCTCTTTTTTCAAATTCGGTAATGTCCGGCGTTGTAGCCTTTATCTTCTCCACTTTTTTAATTACTTATTTAGGCGAAATAGTTCCTCAGTCATATTTTTCAAGAAACGCCGTTAAAATGGCGGCATTATTTTTGCCTATATTAAAACTTTATCAGATAATTCTCTATCCCGTGGCAAAACCTTCCGCAATTATTTTGGATAAACTGCTCGGAAAAGAAAGCGTTGAGTACTTTAAAGAAAAGAATTTAAAAAGATTGATAGAAAAGCATATAGAGCATACTTGCGATATCGATTATGTTGAAGGAACAGGAGCTATTAATTTTCTCTCCATAGACGATCTTTTCGTAGAGCAGGAAGGGGAAATAATAGATAAAAACAGCATAATCTCGTTGCCATTTAATAAGGAAAAACCGATCTTCCCCAAATACAAAAAAAGCCCGGACGACCCCTTTTTAAAAAAAATGGATCAATCCGGAAAAAAATGGATAATAATTACCGACCAAAATAACACCCCTAAAACTGTTCTTAATTCAAACCGCTTTCTAAGAAACGTTCTTTTATATAAAGAGTATATAGAACCCGCAAAATTTTCTCATCATCCTATAATAGTAACCGATGCTTCGATAAAACTCGGAGAGGTTATAAAAAAATTCAAAATAGATTCTTACGATAAAGATTATGACGTAATAGATAAAGATATTATCCTTCTTTGGGGAAAGAAAAAAAAAATTATTACCGGAGCCGACATTCTCGGAAGATTACTTTTGGGCATCTCGCAACGGATTATCTAATTACTATTATTTATCGCTTTTAATAAAGGGATTTCTCCTCGTTTCACTCGTTCGAAATTACAAACGTAAAATAAAAAGCCTGTCATTTCGAACCGAAGGGAGAAATCCCTTAATCATTTTCCTATTGTCTTATCAAGTAAAGGGAGAAATCCCTGAATTAAATAATACCCCAAAAATAAAAAACCGTTTCCTTGCCCCTTTCCTTGACACAACCGCATATTTATAATTTAATGCCGTTTGCAAATAAAAAGGATTTTTCGCTTTACTTGACAAGGTAGAAAATAATTTTTGCCGCGTTATTTCGGCAAGCGTTTTTTGCCTGTCATTTCGACGAGCGAAGCAAGGAGAAATCCCTTTATTAAAAGGCAAAAACAATTTTAATTTACAACAAACAAAGGAGATTTAAATTGAAGGAAAAAAACGGCGTTAAAATGACAACGACAACGACAAATTTTTTTAAAGATATTTATAATATCGAAAAAAAAACCGGCAAACGGGTATTTAGCAAAATAGTAAAATTGCGAACCCCTATGATAAAGGAGGAATTTGTAAAAGTAAATAAAATCGCCGCAAATATGGCGGAACTTTTTGAAGGCAAAGGGGCAAAAAAGGTTTTTAACAATATTAAACTTGAGTTTTATAATAAAATAGAAACAACAGGCTTAAAACTATTCGGCAATATATTAGACTGTTGGACACAATTTGAAATATTTAAATATAGCCTTATGGCAAAAGAGGAATTTAATAAA
>JAFDMD010000071.1 GCA_019306185.1 Deltaproteobacteria bacterium | reverse complement strand
CCCGCTTACGGATGTAGAGTGCCTCCCGAATGGACCGGCTATGGGGACATATGGGACCACAGATTCTATTTCGATTCTGTGATAGTTACAAAAGCAACTCCTTTTTGCGATAATGTATTCACTTGTTTTAAGGTGGAAGACTACGCTTATTCAAGCATGTATGCGATATGCGTAAGATAACAAAATATGAATAAAAAATGTTTGCTTCATGTTTGCTGCGCGCCTTGTTCCGTTTATCCTTTAAAAATACTAAAAAAAAAATTTGATTTTATAGCATGTTATTTTTATGGAAATAATATTCATCCTTTTACCGAATATATTAAGCGTAGAGACGCCGTAATAAAATATGCCGATTATACGGGATTGCGCTTAATAATAAATAAAGAATATAACCTGAAAGATTTTATACAAAAAATTGTTTTCAGAGAAGAGGAAAGATGTTCCATATGTTATTATGAAAGATTAAAGTCCTCGGCTAAAATAGCCAAAAAAGGCAAATTCAATTGTTTTACCACAAGCCTGCTTTACAGTAAGTTTCAAAAACATGAGAGAATTAAATCTATAGGAAAAGCCGTAGGAAAAGAGATAGGCGTCCCTTTTTATTATGAAGATTTCAGATGCGGATGGAACGAAGGAATGCAAGAATCCAAAAAATTAAATCTATATAGGCAAAAATATTGCGGTTGTATATACAGCGAACAGGAAAGATATTATAAACAAGATGATAAAGGCAACAAATCTTACCAAATATTTCGGAGATAAAAAAGCGATTGACAATATATCGTTTAATGTTTCCAAAGGAGAAATACTAGGTTTTTTAGGACCTAACGGCGCCGGCAAATCCACTACAATGAGAATTATCACAGGTTTTATTAAACCTACAAGCGGAACAGTATTTATAGATAAATTCAATATCTCCGAAAATACGACGGCGGCTATGGCAAAATTCGGTTATTTGCCGGAAAACGCCCCCATATATCCTGATATGACGGTTTTTGATTATCTTGAATTTTGCGCCTCCGTAAGAGGTTTGAAAAATAAAAAAAAACGAATAGAAGAAACTTTAGCACAATGCTTTTTAGCCGAAGTAAAACAAAAAAAAATCGCATGGCTTTCAAAAGGTTTTAAGCAAAGAGTTTGTCTTGCCCAAAGCATCATTCATGACCCTGACTATCTTATATTGGACGAGCCTACGGACGGGCTTGATCCGAATCAAAAAGAGGAGGTTCGGCGTATGTTAAAGGACATGGGAAGCGCCAAAGCTATAATTCTCTCCACACATATTCTGGAAGAAGCCGACGCCGTATGTTCCAGAGTAATAATAATTGCAAACGGTAAAATAGTAGCGGCTGACACTCCGGAAAATCTAAAAAAATATTCCCGTATGCACAAAGCGGTTACTCTTGAAATTGAGGCGTCCGAGCCGAATAAACCTTTACGGTTAATTGCGGATATTGAAAATGTAGCTTCGGTTGAAATTGCCGAACAAAAAGAGAACGCGCTAAAGCTTATAGCTTTTCCTAAAAAAAACAAGGCGATTTATTCGGATAAAATAACTTCGGTTTTACGAGACAATGAATATAAAATAAATTCCATTTTTATAGAAAAGGGGAAATTGGACGAGGTTTTTAGAAAGTTTACTTTGCCGAGTTAAAAAAAAATTAATCGCAAAAAGATTTATACAAAGGAATAAAGGATAAGATCAGAAGGCGCTAATTAAGGGATTTCTCCTCGTTTCATTCGTCGAAATGACAAACTTCTTATTCCTGACGAACATTTTTTTACTCTGTCATTTGGACAAATTTGATCTTTGCCTGTCATTTCGACGAGCGTAGCGAGGAGAAATCCCTTAATAAAAAGCAAGGAAGTAATAACAAAGCCGTAAAATAACAGGTTAATTTTTTAGATCTTTTCTTAAACTTTAACTTCAGGCATCGACAAAACAGTTTAAGTTTAAAATGCAGGTTTTTCAGCATTGACTAATTAGGAGACTTTCATGCAACACGTAATATTTTTTTTTCATCATCCTTTTTTTTCTACTATTGGTGGTTTATCAGTTCTATTAATGATATTTAGCTTTTTTTATATAACTTATCTTATAATTAAAGGCGTTTTCCCTGTGTGGTATAGACTCGGCATAGGGTTATCAAAAAGAAAAATAGCCATTTTTGCCGATAATAAGTATGATAGCTTAAAAGATATTCTTGTTGATTCAAAAATGTTTAAAGAAAAAAATATTATAAAAATTAATAAAGATTCCATACAAAAAGCCGAAAAAACAACATTACTTTTGGTGCATTGGTTAGATTTTAAAAGTGAGATAGATGAAATTTTAAAAATCAAAAAAGATTCGGACGCATTAATTATATACGCTCCGCGAGAAGAAGGTTCTATAGAGCAAGATGATTTAGCAAAGATTAATTTAAAAAGGAATTCTATTATAGTCAATTTTAGAGGGAGACTTTTAAATGATATTTTAACCTGTATGATTACAACTAGTTATAAATATAAAAAATGTTAATTCCGTATAAATTGATATAACCTGTCTTTACAAAATACATAGAATTTATAATGCAATTCTTTTTTTGTTCCGCCGTAAATTAAAAGTAAAGGTAAGTCAATTTTTACATTTTTATTCTTTACTATTTTTTGCATAGCTATAAAGTCCGTTTGGCTAAAACTACAAATTCCGTTCGGATGCGAGTGCCATTCTCCAAGATAAATTATTTTACCGCCGGTTTGCTGATAAAGCGAATTTAATTTTTTATTAATATCTTTTGTAAATCGTTGAAACGAAATTTTTGTATTAAAAAAATATTTCTGAGTTGCGATATCAGTAATATAAGCTGTTTTACAAAATGCGTCATAATATCCTACAAAAATTCCGCCGAATTCATTCGGAAAGTGTCTAATTACTTTAAGCTTAATTTTATCCAATAATTGTAATGAAATAGTAATTTTTAGCTTTAATTCTGGTTGAAAAAAATTAATATTCTTTCCAATTGAGTTTGATAGTTTCGCCATTTTTTGTTTTTTGAGCGGAAATAATAAATGTTGCAAAAATTTTATCATTTTCTAACCTATAGTTTATATTTTTCATAGCATAATTTAAAAGCAAATGGATATCTACATAAGAGGCTTCAAAAGTGGAACTAAAACAACCGGTTCCCTCATAGAAATGAGCCGGTTCGGAATGTAATTTTTTAAAAATTTTACTTTTTGTATCTACGATATAACATCCTTTACCTCCTACAACCCCTACAAATTCTTTTGCCTGATTTGATATTGAAAAATTAATAACTTTTGTAGGTAGTTGCATGTTATCGAACATGTAAGCAAGTTCGCTTTCCGCCGAACAATCAAAAATCCAATCAAATTGTAAAAGATATTTTCTTTTTTCTTCAAAACCATTTTGTTGAGGCATTAATTTAGGCATGCTCAATTCTGTTGTTATTTCGACAAAAGGGGATATTTTATAAAGATGAGCAGACAACGCTGAAACTTTACGCAATATAACATCCGAAAAATTATATAAAGAACGGCATATATTGCCATGCTGAATAATATCTGGATCTATAAGCGTTAATTTTTTTGCGCCCACGCGAACAAGTATCTCGGCAAGCAAGCTGCCTATAGCTCCTATACCGATAATTATAATATTTTTATCAATAAGCTTGGAACTCAATTTGCCCCTTCCGAAAAAACGGTCATAAGACATGTTCATACTATTACCCCATTGTAGCGGAAAGTTTTCAATCTTTGTTTTTTTATTAATATTTTTTATTCTCGGCTGAAAATAGCATCTTGAAATTTTTAAAAGCTCCCAATGGTTTTCCGTAGTATTAGAAATTGTAGGTATAGGATAGCCTATCATTACCCATATATTCTTTTTTTCACTTAACTTATTACTAAAAAACTTATTTAAAAAAATTAGATTGCTCTCTGTTAGCATTTCTTTTAACTGATTAAAATTAGTAATGACCTGTCTTCTCTTTATAACGGGCTCTTTTCCGAGATAAAACCATATACCCCATTTTATGCCGTTTTTTTGGTAGTGTTTAGAATATGAAATTTTAGGAAAAATTTTATTTTTTCTTGTAGCGTCTATGAAGCATTGTAAAAGCATTAAAGGCTGTTGATGTCGTATTTGCCCCTCTAATGTATTAATCGTAGATGGGAAATATGAATAGCGAAAAAATCCGTGTTCGTTTATGTCAAAAGTTTTTTCTATATCTGTAAAATAAATAATCGACGAGCATTTTCTTTCAAAAAGAAGATATTCATACCGTTCATCTTTTGAATTAGTTAAATAGTATTTTCTTATCCAGACTATTATATTTTTTAGTTCTTCTTTAAATTTTTTTTCAGGATTATCATCTTTGATTTTAGGAAGACATATTGCATGGCTAATATATTGATGCGAATAATATTTAATACCGTCGGGAGTAAAGACGCATTTATCCAAAGGATAATTCGGAGGAACTATAAGTTGGAACTTAATAGCTTCCTCCATTTCGGGGAGTTTTACAGTAAATTCTCCCTTCAAACGATTGTTCGCTTTATGAACAGAGCTATTAATAATATACGATTCCGTTTTTAAAATATCACTAATAGTTTTTATGAGATTCAAATTTTAACCGAAACTATTTGTTCTAAGTCGGCTTGCTCCGCTGTCGCTTGTGAACAAAACGCCCGTTGCAACTATGCTTTTAGGAAAATAAGTTTTTATATCTTCTTTATCAACATAAATGTTTTTTAATATATTACTAAACTGTCCTTGTATATTTAGCTTTTGGCTATAAGTAAGGGAATCTGCAACATTGTTATTAGAATTCGCCGGATCTTTCAACGCTATTGTTTGAATATTATCCCTTATAAACTCCATTGTCATTTTTAATTGTTCCCACAAGCCAGTTGTCAAACTATTTTGCTGAAAAGCCCGAATTGTTATTAATTCAAGTAAGAAAGATTTAATATCCATACGTCGCGAAAGTTTTAAGACTTTTAATAGACGAATTATTTGACGTTCTTTATTTTTTCCGCTTATTAACTCGATATGTTTTTTAATATTTGTTTTAATAGAAGTCGAATCAGCATTCACATATAAATTCATATTATAAGTTTTAGTATAGTCGTTATGTTGTAATTCTCTACCCGGAACTACATCTATATCAAGCTCAATATATTTTTTTTGTTTCTGATCATAAGACCGGAAAGACATGCCTATGGAATTACGCTGTTGCCGAACATGTGATAGATCAGTATCTTGATATTCTGCCTTTAAAAATTTATAAACTTTGTCCGACATTTCCTTTAACATGTCGAAACTATTATATTTAAATGGAATGCAAAAATCCAGATCAAATTTTTGATTAATATGAGTTTTTTTTGCGTATGAACCGGAGTTAATGGGATTTGTTACCATTTTATCCCCGAATTTTCCTTGTAAAGCATTTTTTACGGCATCTTTTTTATCAAGATGAAGTTTCATCTCCGATTCAATATGTTTTTGTTTTGATGATTCTAATACTTTTTGTAACCATTCCGATTTACTCATTTTTGACGCTCCTTGCTGCGAGTTTGTTTTAAAATAAATAACCAAATAATTTTTTAAAAGTAAACACTCGCTAACCAAAGTCAACGTTGGTTTTAGATTTTTTATTTTATTATTGCGCTGTGGAAGAGGAATGAACTATTGCGGCTTTAATACAGGTATAAATACTATTAGACCTTGAGCGTTAATAAATTCCATTTTTATAGAAAAAGGAAAATTGGACGAGGTTTTTAGAAAATTTACTTTGCCGAGTTAAAAAAAATTTTGCTCCGTTTAAAATTTGTCGAATAACTTTCTTTTTTTTCGGTTTACGGCGTTGAAAATTTTTTGTGAAATAAGAGTTGAAATAGTCGATGCATAACAACCTGCATTTTAAGCGTAAACAGTTTTTGCAAGTTCTATTATTTATCGCTTTTTATTAAGGGATTTCTCCTTGCTTTGCTCGTCGAAATGACAAGTAAAAAGCGGAGCAAACAAGCTCGGATACTGCCATTTTTATACTTTTTATTAGCTTTTTTAGTATTGACTGAAATAGCTTCTTACCAATTAAGCGATTTTTCCGATTAAAAAACGTTCGAATTAACCTTTACCGATACTATTTTGGAAATCCCCTTATTGCCGGTTGTAACCCCGAAAAGCGTATCCGTAAATTCCATGCTTCTTTTATTATGAGTAACCATAATAATCTGAGTTTTTTCCCCTATCATTTTAAGCAGTCGATTAAACCTAAAAATATTTGCCTCGTCAAGAGGAGCGTCTATTTCGTCTAACAGACAAAACGATGCCGGTTTAATAAGAAAAATAGAAAAAATAAAGGCTATTGCGCATAAAGCTTTTTCTCCTCCGGAAAGAAGGGTAAGCCTCGTAAGCTTTTTGCCCGGCGGATGAATCATAATTTCAACTCCGGTTTCAAAGATATTATCCGGTTCCGTTAATATAAGCTTGGCGTCTCCGCCTTCAAAAAGCTTAGGAAACAGGATGCCGAGATTTTCATTTATCAAATTAAAGGTTTTGATAAATTTTTCCCGCGTAATACCGTCGATTTTTTTTACTACCTTATATAAATCCTCTATTGCCTTATTAATATCCTCTTTTTGAGCCGTTAAAAAATCGTTCCTTGTTTTAAACTCCTCATATTCTTCTATTGCGCGTAAATTCACCTCGTTAAAACCTGATGCTATTTTATCTTTAAGTTTGATTAATTCTTTTTTATATTTAATAAGTTCCGCTTCATTTGTTACGGCATAATTAAAAGAATTATTAAATGCCGTTTCTTCAAACTCCTCCAAATTTTTATGATAACGCTCTTTTATTCTTTCGTTAATATTTTCGCATGTCGCTTTTTGTCGGGATTGTTCCGGCTCGATCGCTCTTATTTTTCCATATATTTTTTCCAATTCCGATCTAACTGCGGTTCCCTCTTTTCTTTTCTCTTTTAAAACCAAATCTATCCGTTGATAATCGGCCTCGAAATTTTTAATAATATCTTCGGTCCGCTTTAATTCGTCATATAAAATAAGAATATCCTTTTTTCCGCCGTCAATCTGTTTTTTTATTAAAACCAGCCCATCCTTTTTTTCCGCGGTCTGTTCGGAGAGTTTGTCAAGCCTGTTTTTACCCTCTTTATAAAAAGCGGATAATCTTTTTAACGCCGCAGCTTCGCTCTCTTTTTTCCCTTTTAACGAGGTTATTTTAAGTTTTTTATCCACTATTATCCTGTTAAATTTTTCCGCTTTACAAGAGACCTTTTCTATCTCGGCGGAAGCGTTTTTGATAATATTTTTAATATTTTCGGTTTTTTCCTCAATATCTATAAGCGCTCTTCTCTGTTTTTCCATTTCGTCGTCCATATCGCTCTGCTCGCCCGCAAGTCTTTCCTCTTCCAACTCCGCCACTTCAAGATGTTCCAAAGAATGCTTTAGGCTTTCCGTCGCAATATATAAACTTTTTTCCGCCTCCTGTTTTTGCAGTTCCGCTTTATTTTTTTCTTGATTAAAAGCGTTTATTTTTTTTTCGGATAGATTCGTTTTTAATCTTATTTCCGCAAGAATTCTTTTTTCGGAAACAATATCGGTTTCCGCTTCTTTAATACGGGCTTCGATATTTTTAATCTCCTGCTTTTTTATTAAAATATTCGGAAGATTATCTGCGCTTCCGCCTATTATCACCCCTTTATCCGATATAATCCCGCCCTTTTTTGTAACAAATATTTTGCTCCCCGTCTCCTTATCCCATAGTCGCGCCGCTTCTTTTATGGTTTCCGCCAAATAGACATTTTGAAATAATAATCCGCATATCTTTTCAAAACCTTTTTTTATCTTAATATGATTTATAAGTTTTGCCGAATCGTCGCTATTATCCGGCAAGGCTTGGCGTTTTGAAGAAAAAGAGATAAAACCGCTTCTGCCTAAACTGTTTTTGGCGAGAAAATCAATACATTCAAAAGAATCTTCTCTTTTATTTACGACTATATATTGTAAAGCCTCTCCTAACGCCGCTTCCGTTGCGGCTTCAAACCCCGCGTCAGGTTCTATAATATCGGCTATAAGACGTTTTTCGTTATTCCGCGTTTGATTTTTCATTATTGCTCTTACTCCGTCTTTATACCATCTAAAATTGTCTCTGATTTTTGCAAGAGCAATAAGTTCTGACTTTAATTTTTCCTTTTTTATATCTGCCGCAGAAACTTTTTTAATCTGCTCCGAAAGCTTTTTTCTATTTTTTTCAAGTATTTTATATTCATCTCTAATCTGCTTGGAAAGTCGCGCTACGCTATCCGTCAAAGATATTTTTTTATTTTTTGCCTCTTCAACCTTTATCTCCAAATCTTTTTTTGCAATTTCGGCTTTTCTTTTTTCTTGCTCTATTGTTTTAAGGCGTTTTGTAAGATTATCTCTTCCGCTTGCCGCAGTATGATACATGTTTTTAATCCGCGCTTCCGCCGCGGCGGCTTTTATAAGCTCCGACTTATCCTTTTCAAGCTGTTTTTTTAGCTCGGACAAAAGATTCATTGTTCCTTTTGCGTTATCCTCCTCCTCTTTTGTCGATTTATATATTCGGGCAAGATTCAAATCGATCTCGTCAAGTCTTTTTTTTGTATTTTCTATTTCAAATAATAAAGATTGGTTTTTGGCGGTAAACTCGGTTTCCGAATTTTGGTCCGATATTAAAGAAGCGGACGTATTTTTGTAATCTTTTTCAAAATGCTGCAAATCATTCTCAAATCTGTCTATTTTTCTGCGTATATCAAATCTTTTATTCTTCTGTTCGGTTAATTCCTTCTCTTTTTCCTCTTTTTCAAGCCTTGTCTTTTCGTAAAAAGCGTCCGACTTTGATAATTCCGAAGATTTTTTTATTTCCGAATTTTTTAAATCTCTTAACAATGCCTCTTTTTTTTTAATATCTTTACCAATTTCGTTATAATTAAAAATAGATATTAAAACATCCAAAGTCTTAATTTTTTCTCTGTACTCTTTAAATCGACTTGCTTTTGCCGCTTGCCGCTTTAAGCTTCTCATCTGACGTTGGACTTCCGATATTATATCGGTTACTCTTAAAAGATTCTCCTTTGCGGCGGCAATTTTTTTTACGGCTTCGTTTTTATGCGTTTTATATATTGAAACCCCTGCCGCCTCTTCTATAAAAAAGCGTCTTTCCGCGGCGCCGGCTTCGGTTATGGCGCCGATATTACCCTGTGTTATAATAGAATAGGTTTTATGCCCGGAGCCGCTTTTTTCAAAAAGATTATGTATATCTTTTAATCTGCAGGAATGTTTATTTAAAAGGTATTCGCTTTCTCCTGAGCGGCAAATGCGCCTTGTAATCATAATCTCCGTATAATCGGCAAACTCGCCCGAATGTTCAGCGTCGTTTTCAACGCTTAAACTAACCTCTGCAAAGTTTAAAGGAGGGTTTTTCGGCGTTCCCGCAAATATCATATCCTCCATAGATTTGCCTCGCAGCTTCCTCGCGCTTTGTTCTCCCATTACCCATAATAAAGCGTCTATAATATTACTTTTGCCGCATCCGTTAGGCCCTACTATAGCGCATATCCCTTTTGGAAAAACAATCTGCGATTTATCTATAAAAGATTTAAACCCGTTTATTTCAAGTTTTTTAAGTCTCAATCAACAAATATCCGTTATTTTCTATTTCTCTTTTAATTCCTTAATAGTTGCAAAATAATCCAACGATTCAGGATTTTTTAAAGAATCTTTGTTTAAAACAGGCTTCCCTTCAATCACTTTTTTAACTGCAATTTCCACTTTTTTCATATTAAGAGTATAAGGAATATCAGGAACATCTATAATAAGTTTCGGAACGTGACGCGGGGAAGCGTTTTTTTTTATGGTAGTTTTTATCTTATTTTTTAAAGAATCGGTTAGTTTATATCCGTCTGCAAGCGTTACAAACAAAACGACTCTTATATCATTTTCCCAATTTTGCCCTACTACAAGGCTGTCGTTTATCTCCTCTACTTGATCCAACTGTCTGTAAATTTCAGCCGTGCCTATTCTTACGCCTCCGGGATTTAAGGTGGCGTCCGAACGCCCGTGCATAACAACTCCGCCGCGATCATTTATTATTATAAAATCGCCGTGCCTCCATATCCCGGGATATACGTCAAAATAGGCGGAAAGATATTTTTTGCTATCGGGGTCATCCCAAAAAGCTATAGGCATAGACGGAAAAGGGGCTTCGCATACAAGCTCTCCTTCTTGCCCTATAACCGGTTTTCCGTTTTGTCCGAACGCTGAAACCTTCATCCCAAGCCCTCTGCATTGCAGCTCGCCCGAATAAACCGGAAGGATAGGATTGCCCAACGCAAAGCATCCGTTTAAATCCGAACCGCCGGAAATGGAAGCAAGTTGAACATCCTTCTTAATATTATTATATATATATTCAAAACCCTCTATGGAAAGAGGAGAACCGGTAGATAAAACGGCTCTTAAAGCCGAAAGGTTATATTTTTCCGCGGGTTTTGTTCCGGAATTCATAAGCGCGCTTATATAGCCGGCGCTTGTTCCGAATACGCTTATTTTTTCATCTTCTGCAAGTTTCCATAAAGCTTCCGGATTCGGATAAAAAGGATTGCCGTCAAAAAGAACAATAGAAGCGCCTACCGAAAGCGCGCATACAAGCCAATTCCACATCATCCAACCGCATGTAGTAAAATAAAATATTGTATCTTCCCGTTTGAGATCCGTATGCAAAATATGTTCTTTCATCTGATTTATTAAAACTCCGCCTACGCTTTGAACCATACATTTAGGAAGCCCTGTAGTGCCGGAAGAATACATTATATAAAGAGGATCGTTAAAATCAACCTGCGTAAATTCTAATTGCAGCCCGCTTTTATCCGATATAAAATCGTCGTAAAAAATTGAGTTCGGAATATTTTTTATATTCGGCGAAGCTTCGGTAAACGGAATTACCACAACTTTTTCTATGGAAGGAAGCTTTTTTACAATATCGGTTATATTTTTCAGAGAATCTATTTTTTTACCTTTGAAAAAATATCCGTCCGCAACAAACAAAACTTTAGGTTTAATCTGCCCGAATCTATCCAAAACCCCTTTTATCCCGAAATCGGGGGAGCAGGATGACCATACCGCCCCGAGACTTGTAGAGGCAAGCATTGCTATAACCGCCTCCGGCATATTAGGTATAAAACCGGAAACCCTATCCCCTTTTTTAACGCCCGCCTCTTTCAAAGATAAAGCAAGCCTTGCCGTATTATCATACAATTTTGAGTATGAAATTTTTTTAACCGGTTTATCTTCTCCTTTAAATATTATTGCGGTTTTATCATCCTTATATCTAAGAAGATTTTCCGCGAAATTAAGCTTTGCCCCCAAAAACCATTTTGCAAAAGGCATCTTTGTTTCGTCGTCTATTACTTTATCGGAAGATTCGGAAAAACGTATATCCGCAAACTCCCGCATTTCCCCCCAAAATTCGGAGATATTATTAACGGACCATTCATATAGTCGATCATAATCCGCAAAGTTATAGCCGTATTTTTTATTTGCAAACTCCATAAATTTTTTCATATTGGAATTTTTTATCCGCTCCGCAGACGGTTGCCATAATAATTTAGGATTATTTGTCATTTTCGTCTCTCCTCTTTTTTAAATTCATAAGATTTTATAATTGAATCGTAAAAATATATATTGCGCATTAATCCGCCTTGCTTCTTATTCTTACAAAGTCTATCAATTCGACGAATAATCGGCGGCGGTTGAATGAAAACCGGGTATTTAGTCGATACTGAAAAACTTAATAAAAGACGCAAAAAATTATAACTTTTCGGTTTTTTCGTTTAAATTCAATTCGGCTACGGCGGAGTTTGTTTGCTTTGTCTTAACGTAAAACCAGCCGGAAATTGTTTCATAGACGCAAGAGCCGCTACGCAAATAAACTCCGCCGTAGCTTTGTTTCCTCTTAATATTTGCAAGAAAATATTAAATGCAATATTAATTCTTTGCAAATATTTTATCTTATTTCTCTTAAAATCTATAATAATCACAATATGTATTATGTTTTTTCAGCATCGAATATTTATATAAAAAATCAGGCGTCTTTTTCAGCCTTTTTATCCTGCTCGTTGATAGATTTGAAATAATCGGACGTCTCTTTTACAAAAAGATAATAGCCGGAATATCCGAACAAAATAATATTTCCCGCAAAGCATAACGCTTCCGAGCCTCTTCCTATCCCCCATAAATGAAATGCAAAAAACAGAACATATATAACCATCAAAAGATTAAATAAAATACAAAGTATTCTTGCCCAGTTATATCCCTTAAAAACCAAAAATATTATCCCTATACCGACAATAAGTATTTTGCCCGGAATTTCCCGAAAAAGAATATATAACGTAAAAAAAAACCAAGCCCAGCCCGCGATAAGAAAAGCTATTCCATATATCGCGCTTTTCGGAAATTTTGTTAAATTTTTTAAAAATGACATATTAAACTCCATAATTTTTTAAAAAGCAGATTTTTCATTTTCGTTATTACAAAAAAAATAGCAAGTATTATTTTAATAAAAAGCCTCTTGACAAACAAAGCGCATTTTTTGTATTCTCAATAAAAAATGAATGAGATTTATCTTTTTTATAACACACTTATAAATAAAACGCTTTATAATTTATAAAAGGAAAGGAGGAGGCGAAAAATATTTTATAATATACGCGAGTTCGCCGTTCTTCTTATAAAGGCGGCAAGATTTATTTTATCAAATAAATTAAGGGGGGTCTTCTTATAAAGGCGGCAAGATTTATTTTATCAAATAAATTAAGGGGGGTATAATGCAGGATACAAAATGGGTCTATATAATGCTTGGCATATATATTGTGTATTGTTTTTACTGGGGGTTAAAAGGTTATTTTACCGAAAAAACCTCCTCGGGATATACAATAGCGGGCAGATCAATTCCATTCTTTGCTTTTCTTTTGGCAGCAACCGCCGCCTCTTTTTCCGGATGGACTTTTATCGGACATCCGGGATTAATATGGCGAGACGGTCTGGCTTATGCTTTTGCATCTTTTTATGTATTAACAATTCCTATTACCGGAACCTTTTTTAACAAAAGGGTCTGGCTTTTAGGTAAACGATACGGGTTTATTACTCCGGGCGACATGTATGCCTACTATTATAATACCGAAGCGTTAAGATGGCTTGTGGTTCTTACGGCGGTATTATATTCGGTATTTTATTCGGCGGTTCAGTTAGCCGCTGCGGCAGCCTTGTTTAAGGTGATTGCGGGCATTCCCACCATATGGGGCGCTATTTTTATGAGTT
>JAFDMD010000170.1 GCA_019306185.1 Deltaproteobacteria bacterium | reverse complement strand
TGTTGAAGATTGATTGCAAGCGCTCCGGTTATTTCGCCGCCCAAATTCCATGTGCCGGAATCGTATTTATTGATGATTTCAAAGTTTGTAATGTTTTTGTCGAAGGAATCTATTTTTTCGCTTCCGAGATTGAAAGCGTCTATGCCGCCTGCTCCGTCTATGCCGTAGCTTAGATTTAAAACGCCGGTATTTGTAAATGTATCGTTGCCGTCGGACAAAAGGACGCTTAATTTTTCTTCTTTGGAGTATGTGTTAATGTTGAGGATTCCGGAGTTATTAATATCGGCGTAGCAGTAAGCAGCATATTCGCGTCCCTGAAAATTGTTATATTCATTGGGTTCATAGGTTGGTATCTCTAATCCCAGGCTGTTATTGTTATCGTATTTTATGCCTGCATTGTAGCTATTTATGGTGAAATTTCCTTCGTTGATAAAGATTAACGGGTTGTCGCGCATAGCGATTCCGGAGTTGAAATAGCGTCGTTCAAAGTTGAATGTTCTGTTGAACAAATACCCGTCGCCCCAAAAAACTTTATATCGAGGTGTATAATAGTCTATATCCTCATAGAAGTCCTCAATATATTCGTTCGGCGCCGTAATAGTTGTTATGTTAAAATCGCCTCCCGTTTTATTATGAATCATAAGAGGTCTTTTTTTGTTCCATCTATGGAGCTCGCCCCATTCTTCCGGGGTAGTATAGTTTTCGAAGTATTCAACGTTATAATGAGATTCGGTATATGAGGAATGAATGCCGGCGTAAACATTTGAGATTATAAAATTTCCGTCGTTTATAATATCAACGCCCATAGTGTAGGCTTGTATTCCGCTCGCCAGCATGTATTCTTTGGCTTCCAATCTTTTATCTTGACAGGCGCCCCAGCTATTATAGTCCTGCCCGTAATAATAATCGGCTTCGCAGAGGTCATCGTCATTTAGATTGATGTAGCCTGTGTTGTCTATTGTCAATCTGCCCGTGTTATCAAGATAGAATGCCGGAGTTGAAATATCCGGAAGCGCGTCGTTGCTGTTGCGTCCGGTTCTTCTGAATATTATTTCGCCTTCGTTGGTAATTTTGACCTCTTGCTGATCAACCATGTAGAAGAAGTATAATGATGTGTTAGTCTCCATTTTTCCTTTATTGATAATCTCTGCAAGATGCCTGCCTATTCCGTCATCATTACCATAATAAGTAGGTCTGGCTTGTATGAAATAGTGGTCGTTAAGACCGCCTTCCGTTTTTGTTATGTTTCCTTCGTTTGTAAAGACTACTCCGGGGTCTATAACAATCGAGCTTGTAGTTACGTAGCATTCTATTCTTTCTTCATCGGATTCCGGAAGGGGCAGGGAGAATATAAGCTCGCCTGTTTCGGCGTTAAGATAGGTGTCGTCTTCTTCCAGCCAGAGGTATGGCTTATAGAAGTTATTGTCGGCAGACATATTGTGCTTCTCCAGCTCCTCGACTGGAATGGTCGATAGCCATTCGTAGAGAGGGTTTATAAATTTGCAATTATCCATTATTGTGGTTACGTTATTTTCGCGATGTATCGGATCGCGCATGGTTTCGTCCCGCTTATATGGCCTTGAGGCTTCAGCTTTTTCTATAGATATAAAAAGGAGGAATATAACGGACAGATACAATATTGTTTTGTTCATAGTTTTCGGTATTTTTTTTATATTTTAAAGTTTTTACCTTTTTTATCTATTATTTTATATGCTTATATTTGTTTAAAAGTAAAATTTTAATCCTAACCCTAATTCGTGCGAAAGCGCGTTTTTTTCTATTATTAAGTCGTAGTCGAAATATATTTGGAGGTTTTTTTGCGTATAGGTTCTGATGCCTAAACCTATTGTATATTTGTTTGCGCCGGAATCGTAGCCGGTTGCGGATACGGATTGGAAATTGGCGGGCATAGATAGCAGCTTGGCTTGTATGCTGTTTACGGGGTCTTCAAAGTTGTGTTCGAACATGAAAGAGGCGTAAGGGCGTAATATCCAGTTTTTATAATTAAAGCTTTTTTCCAGAGTAAAGCCGACGCCCGCAATAATGGAGTTGTAGGTTGCCTCCGCTATTTCGAGGTTTGCGATTGATTCGGTCTCGACAAACGGGTCTTGGCTGTAATCGGAGTATTTCATATTTATCATCGGAGTAAGTAGCATATTATTTTTAAAGGGTATTTTGTATCCGGTTTCTATGTATGCGCCGTATTCGGAAGCTTGCCAGTCCGCTTTTGCAGGGTCTAATAAACCGCCGAGTAAGAGGCGTCTAATTATGTCGTAATTATGATCGGAGTAGGTTAATATTGCGTCGATGTAGTATTTATTCGCTATGTAGCTTGCGTAAGCGCTTATGTTGTAGGTTGTTATGTCTCCCGAGGCAAAGCCGTTTTGATATTCTATTTCGGAGTTGGAGTATCCTCCGCTTATTCCGAGAAGTATATTGCCGACGAGGTAATCTTTGCCTACGCTTATTCCTAATCCGCTTGTATCGAATCCTATGTGTTGATTATCGGCGTCCTGTTCGGTTTTGGAGTATGTTTGGCGTATCCATAATGAGTTGGGAGGAGCGCCCGGATCGTTAAGATTTAGAATGCCGAAGTAATCTGACGCGAGCTGCGCAAGTTTGTTTTGAGGCTGCGCATTTATATGATAATAGTCGAATCTTGCGGATATGTTTTTAAGATGCGAAGAAACATTTACTTTCGCTCCCGCGATTGAGGAGACTAATGTTTCCGGGGATAAGGATTGCAGGGCTTGGCATATTTCTTTATCCTCTTTTAAGGAATAGATTTTTTCAATGAGTTGGTTTGTAGGTTCCGAATTTATTCCTTTTTTAAAATTACCTATTAAGGAGGCTATGTTTTCGGACGGGTTTAAAGCGGCGCAAAGGCTTAGAATGTTAGGGTCTTTTTGGGTTAAGGTTATACGATCGAGATAGTAAGCGAGTATAAAATCGTCGCGTTGCAAATTGACGGCGTCGATTTCATATGAAGCAAACTGTCGATTAACGTTTTTAGCGGTTAATATTGTTTTTTTCCATTTCGGTTCTACGGTTATATCCTGTTGAAGTTGTACGATTAAATTTGCGTTATTTATGTTCGCCTGATCCGAAAAGGAAAGTATTCCGGCGTCTGTTTCGTTTATATCTAATATAACGGAGCCGTTTAGATTTGGGTTTCCGGTTATTTGAAGAGGCGCGCTTACTTTTAATGTTCCGTTTAAATTGAGCTCCCCTTGT
>JAFDMD010000008.1 GCA_019306185.1 Deltaproteobacteria bacterium | reverse complement strand
TTTCCGAGCTATAGCGACAAGATATGATAAATTGAAACGTAATTTCAAGGCTATGCTCGCTTTGGCTCGCGCTTTCCTTTGGCTACCTTTATGAATTGTCAACAGACCCTAATAGATTTTTTTAACAGCTCTAATATATTATCCAAAAATATAGCGTCGTCTTCAAAAATCAGCACATTTTTAAAATTATATTTTTCCGCCTTTTCTATTATTGCGCGATGAGAAAGAGCGCATCCTATATGATGAGATTCCGGAGTTTCAATAGCCGAAAAACGCCGAACTCTATCAACAATACCAAGTTTTTCAAAACGTTTTTGCATCTCCTGCCATCTCCGCTCCGCCGCGTCAAGATTTATGCAGTATATGGCGTCAAAATAGAAAAACGGGTTTTCCATTTCCTGTTTTATTGCGGAATAAATCGAAGCAAAAGTCTTATCGCCAATCAACTTGATAAAATGGTCTGCAATAGGTTTTGTATCCAGTCCAAGCTCCGTAAATCCTATATAATAATTTCTAATTCGGTCGTTCCACAAATTCGGATAAGGAACGCCGGCAGCGCGATTAAACCTATGTATCCATCTAAAAAAAGGAAGAGATAGAATTTTTCTGCCTGCCTGACGAAATTTTTCATGAATATAGCCCTCTTCGCCTCCGAAGCCTTGAAATAGGGGGTTAAACCCAAGCCATGCATCTTTTCGGCATGCAAAAACGCCTAACCCCTGCATATCGATTTCAAAAGGTTCGTTTTGCGGGTTTTCGCCCCGCTCGTCAGTCTCCCATTTTCCGAACATGCCGCCGCCCCATTCCGGCTTAAAATGAGTCGATATGCTTGTTAAATTGTCATAAACAAGAGGCCCCTGCAAAAGGTCATAACATTTCGGGTTGGCGTATAGAAAGTCTATTAACTTTTTTATAGCTCCGGGCGCGATTAATATGTGAGAATCTACGCATAAAACATAATCGGATAAAGCCTCTTTAAATATAATATCTCGCGAAGCGGTTCCTGTAAAATCGTCAAAAGGTATGTAATGCAGTTCCTTTATACTGTTTGCCAACGATATTAAACTGTCTGCGCATTGTCCGTTCGGGTTATTATCTATTATAAGAATTTCTATATCTTCCAAAACTTCCGAATGATAAAGTCTAATAGCCTGAACCGTAAAATATACTCCGTCATATTCGTCGTAGCACGCCATGCCTATGGCAAGCTTTTTTTTATCCCGCTTTTTTAAAATAGGTTCTACTTTCTTTTGCCGAGACGCAGGCGCTGCCGAAGTTTTGTTTGAAGAATTTTCCAGCATAGTTAAAGCCGAAATATCTATTTTCGCCTCTTTATTCTCTTCGCATAATCGCTCGAAATCTTTGCCGAATAAAGCATTATAAAAATGCTCGGCTACTGTTTCCGGCGCATACTTGCCATATTCCTTAAAAATTATATCTTCTGATATTACGCCAAGCTCCTTTTTGGAATTTTTGTAATTAATCCAGTCAAAATAAAGCGTCCATAAAGGAATATAAAAATAATTATCCGAATCTTTTGCCGCTTTAATGTTATCCGAAAAAACAAAATCATACTTTTTTAAATCCAGAGTCTCCTCGCCCAATGATACGCTAACCTTTATAGCGTCCGCTTCAAAAACATTATAACCGGCATAATCAATCTCTTCAAAAACGGAGCAGAATATAATATCCGTCTCCTCTTTGGCCGGGTTGGTTAAGATAAGGTTGAATCTATTGCATAGCATCCATAAAAACCAGTTATCCCGTTTATTAAAGTTTTCCCAAAAATTAATAAAACCTACGCGAAGAATAGGCTTGGGAGTTTTAAAGGGAGCGGCAAAGGTTTCTATAACGCCCGAATAAATAAGAGCGTCTAAAGTATCGTCAATATCCTGATCAATATCTTCGACTTTATAGGAATGCTTAACAAGCTTTTTTATCTCTTTTAATTCTAAAGTTCCGTCGCACAAGCAAAATATAAGCCATGCGGTATTATTTAATTGTAAAGGGATATTGTCCGGTTTTGAACGGAGTATAAATAAATCTTTCTCTTTGCTTATAATAAAACCATGTTTTTGAATCGGAAATATTAAATTATCTGATAGCATCTCGCCTCCTATACTTAAAAGTTAATTAGTCAATGACGAAAAACCTACATTTTAAGCGTAAACGGTTTTGCCAATATCTATTATTGATCGCTTTAAATTAAGGGATTTCTCCTCGCTTTGCTCGTCGAAATGACAGGTAAAGATAACGTTTGTCCAAATGACAGGGTAAAAAAATGTTCGTCCGGAATAAAAAGTTTGTCATCTCAAGCGAAGCAATAAGCCCCTTAATTATTTCCCCGTTGTTTCTTCGCCGAGCGTTGTTTTTGTTTGTCATTTCGACGAGTGAAACGAGGAGAAATCCCTTGATTAGCGCCTTCTGATCTTATCCTTTGTTCCTTTGTACAAATCTTTTGGCGATTAAAAACCTTTTTTGAATAATGAGGATTTTATCTTAATATTTGCAAGAAAATATTAAAATCAATATTAATTCCTTGCAAATATATTATCTTATCTTTCTTAAAATCTATAATAATTACAATATGTATTATACTTTTTCAGCGCCGACTAATTAATAGACTGCATTATACGCTTTACACAGTTAGAAAACAATTAAGGGATTTCCCCTTGCTCTGTTTATCGGAATAGAACTAACCGATAAGGCTTAAAAAGACTCCTTCGATTATTGCGAGCAAAGCGAGAAACCCCTTAATAATGTTAATTTATATTTTATAATAACAAAGTTTTTTTAATCCTCCGTATCGGTTTTTCCCGCTCCTTTTGAGCCGCCGCCGGAAAATGTATTGCTGCGGAATTTGCCAAGTCTTGTTTTTACCTTCACCTTTACCGTATTTGTATCCTGACGAACCACCTGATTTAAAACATTGGGCTGCTTGCTTGTTTCGCCCCGAGGCGCCGCCGTTGTTGTCGGTCCAAGCGTTGTTGTCGGTCCAAACGTTGTTGCCAGCGAGGCATACGCATTATATGGTCCTACCGCGTTTATTACCGGTTTCATCCATTTTGCGGGGAGCATTCCGGCAGCTGCAACAGCGCCGCTTCCTATAAGTATTTTTTTTAAAACCCGTCTTCTGGATTCTATTCCTTCTGTTTTTTCATCTTTTTTTTCGATAGTTATATCTTTTTTATTGTCTGCGGACATTGTTTAATCTCCTTATCTTATACTATCTTGCTTAAAATAATTTTTTTAAGGTAAAAGTTCCGGTATGCGCGTTAAATTCTTCGCCAACCTCAAAATTGTAATCTATATCCAACACAATATCTTTTACCGGCTTAAAGTTTAAACCGATGCCAAATACTCCTCTGTCTCTGCCCACATCCAAGCCTTGCATCATTATAACATCGCTTGTTCCTACAAATCTACCTTTCGCCGCGCTATGCAGATCGTCCGAAAATTCGTGCGCCCACAAGCCGGACAATTTTAAATAGGAGTTTTGACTTAAAGTGATATTCGATTTTAAACCGAGTTCCGAAGTAAAAAAGAAGTTGTCCGACTCTTCAACCAGCATCTCCTGACCGGTAGCGCCTTCTTCCGTATAGCCGTCTATAGAAACGTAATTAGCGGTAAAACCTGCAACCGGAATAAAATTAACTATATCGGTAATAGGAATCTCTTTTCCGAACTCCATAAACAGAGAATAATTATTGGAATTAGTAGAACTTGTTATTAAATTTTGGTTTCTTTTGCTATCTATATCTCCTCTTGCAAACATCAAACCGAAATCCGCATAATAAGGATAAAAATTATAGCTTCCGTAAGCGCCGATTAAAAATGTATTTATGTCGCTTATATCTCCGGCGTCTCCGTCAACGTCGGTTTCATGATATCCGGCATTTACGCCCAGAACCAATTTGTCGCCCAATACCTTGTCGTATCCGAAAATAAAACCGGTTGTGTCGTATTCATATCCGGGTAGTCCGCTTATGGAATCCTGTTCGGCGTCCGTCTGAAAACCCTGCCCCCATATTCCGCTTGTAAACTCTTCCTCCGCCAACGCCCCGCCGGAGCAAAACGCGAATAAAGAAAACGCAAAAAGCGCAGTTGTAATAGTAAAAAAATGTTTCATAATAGGTCTCCTTTCCAAAATATTATTATAGTAATAGTCTTTTTAAAAATAGATACCGTTACATAGACAGAAGTTGTAGTAAAAATAGAATGCAGGTTCGGATTCGGGTTGATTAGTCGCTTTTATAATAAACAGATTAATAAATCAAGTATCTATTTACATACAACGCCCATACATATAACCAAGTTGATATAATTTAAAATAACAGGGGACTTTCGACCGAAGGGAGAAATCCCCGAATTATTTTTGCTCCCTGTCATTTACCGCGCTTTGTTAAGCCCCGCAAATTTATTTGATCTTATAGCCAAATGACGATGATAATTTTTCTCAATCAAATTATAATAATTCGGCTATATAGGTCTGTTGCGCAACCTTTTTATTAGTATTACGCTTAAATCTTTATCAGTCGCCAAAACAAAACGGCTTATTTTTATTAGAAGTTATTTAATCTCTTGAAAGCCGGAAGCGCCTAACCTTAAAAGATAAATATTTTTTACCGCTTCTCCGAAACCGTCAAAACATCTTAATCCGGCTACTCCGTCGTATCCTTGAATATTTTTTAACCCGTCCGATATACTTGAAAACAGCTTCCCTTCCACCCTTGCCGTTGTTTCCAAAAGAAAATTTGCCGTATCATAAGCCACCGCTTCAATAAATTGCGGCTTGTTTGCATAAACCGCTTCAAAACTTTCCGAAAATTCTCTAACCTCGTTTTTTTCGGCTTCGGCAAAAAAACCGTCCGGTATTATTACCCCTTTTGTATTGTTAGAAATCGTTCTAACCAATTTGGGAGAATGCCATAAGTTTGTTCCGAAAATATAAATGTTTCTTATGTCGTTATATGCAAGATGCGGTATTATCAAACCCGCTTTTTCCGGAACATCCGGAATAAATATAGCCTCGAAATTAACGCTCTGCAATATAAGCCTTTTTACATAATCGGAAAAATCAACGGCATTAATATCATACGCAGCAGCAGCCGATACATAACCATTATGTTTTTCAAGCTCTCCATTAAGAAGCTTCATAAAATCTCTGCCGTAATTTTCGTCCGGATATAATACCGCAAACCTTTTAATACCGAGTTCTAAAATTGCATAAGATACTATCGCTTCAACCTGATTTTGGGGGGTTAAAAAATTTCTGAATATAAAATCTTCGGACTGCTCGATCTTACTTTTATTGCTTAATAGGATAAGAGGAAGCTTATAATCTATCGCCTTGTTTTGAACCTCGGGACCAACCGCTATCATAGGCCCTATAACCGCCGAAACTTTTGCTTGCGCCAACTCTTTTAAACCCGCCAGCGCTTGCTCGGTTGCGCCTGCGGTATCTTGAATAAGCAATTTTGCGGAAAATAATCCCGCATGTCTATTATTAAAATCGTAAACCGCAAACTCCAACCCGTTTAACGCTCTTTTGCCGATTTTTTGGTATTTGCCGCTTAAAGGAAGCATACACCCTATAATAACTTTCCGCTCTTTTTTAATAATGTCGGGCTGTTTTATATCCTCTTCCTCGACTTGCTCAATATCCTTTATAACCGGCTCCTGCGCTTCGACATCTCCCGCTTCAATCTCTTCCGAAGGCGAGCGATCCGGAATCGCCACCTCTTTTTTTTGAAAACAGCCGAAAAAAATCAACGGAATAATAACAATTGCGGCAAATATCTTTATTCTATTTAAAATAATCATTAATCTTGCCTCTTTTTTTCTTCCACTTTTTGATTGTAAAAAGCTATAACCGAACGTCTGCTTAACATCCCGAATAGCTCTTTTGGATTTTTGCTTGAAACAATAGGAAGACTATCTATGTTTTTTACGGTAAATTTCTGTAAAACCGAATTCAAATCCTCTTCAAAAGTAGCCGTTATAATATCCGTTGTCGCTATATCCTTTATTACCACAATATCTTCTATATGTTCCGAAAAAATAATCGCCCTTATATCCGTACTGGAAAAAACGCCGGATAACTCTTGCTTACTGTTTTTAACCGGAAAATAATGTTGTTTTGTTTGAGAAAAAAATTTTTTAAACTCCGAAAAACGCATGTTTTCCGGAGTCATATCAACCGGAGTAATATGTTCGGATATATCTGCAACCTTTATTTCTTGCAGTATATCCACAAAAAAATCGCCGGAATGAGCCGGAGAATCTATTTTGCTTTTAACTTGACAATGAAAAATAGTCCATTTTTTAGAAGCAAGGTACGAAAGGGAGCATACCAAAAGAGAAGGTAGAAGTAAATGATAAGAATTTGTCATTTCGCTTACAAAAATTATCGTAGATATAGGGGTATTGGATACCGCTGTAAAAAAACCCGCCATCCCCACTATTACGAACGCTCCGGGTTCGGTTACCACCGTAGGCATTATTTGATGAAAAATTTTTCCCACCGCTCCGCCCATAGCTCCGCCTATAACGATAGAGGGACCGAAAACGCCGCCGGATCCTCCGGAGCCTATCGAAAAGGAGGTTGTAAGCGCTTTTCCTATTGCAAGCGATAAAAGAAAAGGTATGGTAAGTTGATTATTAATAGCCATCTGCGCAAAACCGTAGCCAAACGCCAATGTATGCGGCAAAAAAAAACCGATTATGCCGGTTAATAAGCCCCCTATAGCCGGTTTTATATGATTCGGAATTTTTTTCATTTTATCGAAATAACCGATTACTCCGTAAAAAGATTTTATATAGAAAATTCCTACGCCTACAAGAATAACCGCCAAAACAGTATATGGTCCCAACTCAAGCGGATTTTGAAATTTAAAACCCGGAGAATCAAATAATGACCCCCAGCCGAAAAAAAGGCAAAAAATGCAGTATGCCACAACAGAAGATATCCCCGCGGGTATTATTACCTCCGATTCAAACTCCGGGTCTCTGTATAAAACCTCCGCCGCAAATAAAGCTCCCGCCAAAGGAGCGCGAAATATACTTCCCACGCCCGCGCCTATTCCGGCAGCCATCATAATTCTGCGTTCTCTATCCGAAAGTTTTAATTTTGTGGCAAGAAAAGAGCCGAATCCCGCTCCTATTTGAGCGATGGGTCCTTCTCTTCCGCCGGAGCCGCCGGTAGTAAGAGTAATTGCGGAGGCTATTGTCTTTATAAAAGGAACTCTCCCCCTTACGTAACCGCCTTTATGATGGTAAGCGTTTATAGCGGCGTCCGTTCCGTGCCCTTCCGCTTCGGGCGCAAAAGTATATACTAAAAATCCGCTTAAAAGCCCTCCGAAAGCAGGCAACAATAAAAGCGTCCATCTATTAAATAGGGTTGAAGAAGGCGGGAAAAGATGATGCTCCCCCGCGGGAGAAGGCGGGCGGTATCCCGCGATTAAATCCATAAAATAATGAATTCCGAATTGGCATAAATAATGAAAAAGAACCGCTCCGAAACCGGCTATTATACCTATTGCCAAAAAATATAAAAACCACTTGCCGGCTTTTTGAATAATATTTGTCTTATCAATCAAAATTCGTTTATGCATTTTAAAATAATATCGAATAACTCCGGTATATCTTCCTCGTTTATGCTGGAAAAAGCCACCCTTAAATTCTTTTCTCCTACGGCTATCAGTCCTACCCCGTATTTGCTTAAAAGCGCTTGTCTTAAACTCTCCGCCGTTATATCCGATTTAAGCTTTATGCACATAAAATAACCGGAATTAAAAGGAAACGCCTCAAATTTCTTGGAATACCTCGACGATTTTAAAACCTCTTTTATTTTAAGCGCTCTTTTTTTTAAGATATTAAATTTTTCCTCTTTTTCCGCTGCATGCGTCGGAGAATTCAGAAGATTTAAAACAAGCCTTTGACTTAAATGAGAAGCGTTTGAAATGGCGCCCCTTATACTGCCCGCAGTCTTTTTTTCCAAAGCTTCGTACAACTCGCTATAATCGTCGTCAAGCTCCTTGCATCCGTAAGTTACAAATCCTACCCTTAATCCCCATACAAACTCCTCTTTTGTAGCGCCGTCTGCCTTAACCGCCAAAATATTTTTATGCAAGCCAGAAAGTCTTGCAAATAGAGATTCTTTTAAAATCCCCTCTTCATATACAAGCCCGAAATACGCGTCGTCTATAAGGGCTATAACATTTGTGCCGGATTCTGCCGTTTTATATAATATATCGACAATAGCGTCCGCTTCTTTGTCCGACACGCTATATCCGGTAGGATTATGGGGAAAATTAAGAATTACGGTTATTTTATTATTTTTTGCGGCCTCCTCTTTAATCTTTTTTTCAAAACCTTTTATATTAAACCCTTTATTGTCCGAAAAAAGATCATAAAGACTTATATTAGCCCCCTTTCTAACCGAAAAAATCATATTATAATTTCCCCAATTCATAGAAGGCATAATAATAACATCTTTTTTATCTATAAACATGTCCGCAAAAATACTCAATCCGTTGGTAACTCCTGCGGTTGCAACCGGCAGGCTTATATTTTTGCCGAATAAAGAAGAGTTTTTATTAAAAAGAAGCTCCCGCCATCTTTGTCGCAATTCCGGTATTCCGTAAGAAGAGGCGTAAGTTAAATAATCCGCCGTATCTATCCCGTTTATAGCCGAAGCGACGGAATTTATAAACATAGGCTTATTATTTTCGGTTGCAATACCTATTGTAGCGTTAAACTTATAAGCCTTTTCTTTCGCCTCAGCGCTTTGACTCAAAATTCCTTTGGGAAAAAAAGCCTCCTTTCCCAAAGAGGAGAGCATAGAAAATATACTCGGACTTTTTTCCTTTATAATATGATTAAGTTCTTCCGCCAAAGGATTCATCTTTTTTTATCCTTATTTAAAACGCAAAATAAAACCTGTTCGCCGTCTTATATATCTTGTCGATTAAAAAATTAAAAACCTATTCCTTCCTTTATTACGTCGATATTATTATCGCTCTTTCCCAACGTAAATAACTTGCGAAATAGAAAGTTATACAATACTATTTCTTTCTCGAAGCCCTCTTGGAAGCTTTAAGAGGATTAACCTTCCCTTTTGCAACCTGCGCTGTTTTTATATGAGTCGCAAAATTACAGTTTCCGTTCTTCCATTTTAAAGCGGGAGCAGGATATGTCGAGCAATATCTGCCCGCAGCGAAAGTCCCTATTTGCCCGCATCCTTCGCATTGTTCCACTACTTCCAGACAAACTCCGCCGTTATACGAACAGCCGTTCTTTTTCATAAAAGAGCATTCCTGCCCTTCTCTTATAGTTGTGCAAATCATTATCGATAAACCTCCGTTTGTAAAAATAAATTTTGTTTGTCTATAATAGTAAAGTTAAATAAGGTCAACATGCTATTTAGCTATAAAATAGTTTTTTATTATTAAGGCTTAATCAAAATATAATAGCGCAAAAACTCTCTTGCATTTTTTTTGCTTAACACAATAAATAAAAACCATTAACTACAACAAGTTGGCTTTATTAAAATAAAAATAGAATGAAAAACGTCCGCTCTTTTTTTTAAACAAAAATATTTGATTTAATATGCCCGTCAATATATATAACCTATTAAAATTTATTTTAATTTTAACAGCGTTAAAAAATTATAAAAAGAACGGAAATAACATATGAATAAAAAACAACCTAAAATAATAAAAAAAGAGGAAATAGCAGGTATACTCTACGATAAATTTAAAAATAGAGATTATATCAATTGCTATATAGGCTCAAACGCCGCCACGCCTACGGCTTTGATAGAAGCTCTTTCGGAATCAATAAAAAAGTCCGATAAAAAAAGCCCTTTTTTTAAAATGATACATCTGCTTTTACCCGGCAGAGTTCCTTTTGTGGAAAAAGGAATGCAGGATAAGGTTAAATCTTATTCCATATTCTCGGCGGGCGAAGTCAGGGACGCCGCAAACTCCGGCAGAGCGTATTATCTTCCCTGCACTCTCGGCCATATGGATAATGTTATAGGCAAAGGGCGTAGGTACGAGCCAGACGTAGTAATATTAAAATTAAGAAGAAACGATTATACGGGCGAGTATTCTATGGGTTTATCCGTAGAAGCTTTGCATACGGCTATAGATCATGCCAAAGTGATAATTGCCGAAATAGATCAGGGTATGCCTTTTACTCACGGGCAAAGCGTATTGGACGAAACCTCGATAGACTACATTGTTACCGAAGGGATAAAGCCCGTTTATGATTTTCCCGCTCCGGATTTCGATAAAGCTTCCGGAGCGGAAAAAAGAATAGGCGAACTTATAGCGCAACATTTTATAAAAGACGGCTCTACTCTTCAGATAGGAATAGGCAAAATACCGGATGCGGTTATAGGAACAATTAAAAACGCAGGCTTTAAAAATCTGGGCGTTCAAACCGAGATATACGGAGACGGTTTAATGAAGCTTCAAAAACTCGGCATAATAAACAACCGTAAGAAAAAGTTAGATATAGGATACAGCGTTACAAGCATGGTTATGGGGTCAAAAGAGTTGTACGATTTTGTAAACATGAGACTCGGCGTTCAGATGCGCCCATGCCAATACACCAATGCCGCTGATACCGTTAGGCGCAATCCTCCTTTTATATCGATCAATACGGCTATGGGAGTTGATTTTTACGGCAACGTATGGACCGCATATATTGATTTGAAAAAATATTACGGCGGAGTAGGCGGGCAGCCGGACTTTATAAGAGCGTTAGGAGATCAGGATTACGGAGTTCCTATAATAGCCATAAAAAGCGTTACCGATAAAGGAGCGTCTAAAATAACTTCGGCGCATCCCGCGGGAGTAAGCCTTACGGCTTCCTCTTATGATCCTATAGTGGTTGTTACCGAGTACGGAATAGCCGATTTACGCGGACTTACGCAAGGGCTTAAAGCTCTTGCAGTGGCGAGCATTGCCCATCCGAAATACAGGGAAGATTTTTTAAAATCAATATTCGATAACCCTATGTTTACAAAACCGTTCGGCTATATTCCGGGAAAAAACCCTCCCGGAGTTACAATGTATTCCGGAGATACAAAAATTTAAAGTTTACCGTTTAAATTTGCAATTTGCCCGTTTGCCGCGTTGAAAAAATTTTTCGCATTGCAAACGAACAAATAACTCTGTTATAGCCAAGTTATTATAATTTGATTAGGAAAAATCATCATCGTCATTTTGCTATAACATCAAATAAATTTACAACTTTTAACAAAACGCGGCAAATGACAACGAGCAAAAATAATCCTGTTATTTCTCCCTTCGGGCGAAATAACAGGAGCAAGCGTTCAATATTCCTCTTAACATTTTCTTGCAAATATTAAAAAAAAATATTCATTACTACCAAAGGCAGTATCAAAAGTTTAGTTGCATAGAGCCTCTTGCCGTCAAGGAAACAATTTTCGGCTGGTTTTGCGTTGAGACAAAGCAAAACCGAAAATCCGAGACCGCAAGCAAAAAGCGGAGCAAACAAACTTGAAGGTCAATCATTTTCTTTGCGATTAATTTTTAATAACGGCTGTTTCCAATACGATTTTATTATTTTATCATTTAAAACTATTTTATAATCCTCTTTGTCAAATAGAAGAGCGACTCTAATATTTTTAACTCCGCTTAATTCTTTGTATGCGCTTCTTATTCCGCTAAAATCGGCATTTTCCAAAAAAAATTTTAAAGCTTCTATCTCTTTTTCCATAAGCGCTTTTTTATCTTTCGAAACTGTTTTGCTAAAATAATCGTTTAAAACCGTTTCGTATTTTTTTTTTGCGCTCCTTTTTATACAACTCCCTTTTTTTAAATCCAAAATAATATTCATCTACTATCCGATAGTATTAACGGAAGCAAATTTCGGCTCATGAAGAGGTATTAAAATATCGGCTTCGGACTTAATTTTCATCATTATGTCATAAGCCTCATATACGTTTACATGAGTTCCGGGCGGTATAACCTCCATTTCCAAACCTTTTATTTCCGGCGGAGGATTAAAATTCTCCTCTATAACGCAAAAACCGGTTATAACGGCTTTGCCCGCCGAAGTGTCAATGAATACGCTTAACCCGCCTTCCGTATGCGCCGGCGTTAGCAAACATTTTATACCCGGCGCTATTTCGGCATAATCCCCTTTTATAATTTTTATCCGATTATTTTCTTCGGCATCTTCAATATAATCGACAAGATAACGATAATCTAACGGGTGCGGATTATGTATTCTTTTTAATTCTTTTTCATGAACATAAATATCGGCGTTAACGCATTTATAATCGTTTTCGCAATGATCGTTATGAAGATGGGTATGAATTATTATATCAATATCTTCCGGAGTTAAATCCCAACGTTTTAAGCCTTCTTCAAATTTATAAATCTTGCCGCCTATAGCCTTTTCCCGCTCTTTGGAGATTACAGGATGCATCTCGCCGGTATCTACAAGTATCTTCTTATCGCCGCCCTCTATATACCAGCAGTATATAGGTATTGCATATTCGGTTCCGCCGGCATATTGATAAGTCATCATACTTTTATCAAAAATCTTTGTTCCCGCTACTATAGGGTGAATTTTATATTCGCTCATATCTTGATCTTACCAATGTTCTTGCGCATTTGCAGAATCTGCAAATTTAACTTCGCCGTTATTAAACTTTAAAACCGCATCTTTAACAATGCCGCTTATGTTATCCGCTATTTTTATTTTTGCCGCTTTAAGAACATCAAAAGCTTTTGGTCCGCAAAAACCGGTAAGCAAAACTTCCGCTTTTTTATTGCTAACCATAGAGGCGGCTTGAATTCCGGCTCCTTTAAAAGCGTTTGCATTATTCGAATTATCAACGGCTTCCAATTCCAAAGTTTCGGAATCTATTATAAGTATATAAGCGGCTCTTCCGAATCTCGGATCGACTTCGGAATTAATATCTTTACCTTTTGAGCTAATTGCTATCTTCATATCTTATCCCTTTCGCGCTTATATATTAAGCTCCGCCCCCGCCTCCGCATACCTGATTATCGGATATAAGAGGCAATTTGCCGGATATAAAATCCTCTACTACCGGTTTTATTTCAATCCGTTGGTCGTCATGATATACCTCTATGCCTACTTGCCTAAATCCCGCAAGCGGGCGCATCCCTATGCCTCCGACTATCAATGCGTTCACCTTGTTTTGAGCTAACAAGTTGACGGGAACCATACATCCGCCCTGCACATGCTCCTGATTCGGCAGTATCGAAATCTTTTCGATTTTACCGTCCGCCATGTCTATTAAAGTAAATACTTCGCAATGCCCGAAATGTCCCGCTCTTTCGCCGTTGATTCCTCCTTGCCCGTTTGAAGGAACCGCTATTCTTCCGTTTTTCATAATTTTTATAAACTCCGTTTTCTTTATTTTAATAAAAAAATTAACCGATTAATATGACGATAATTGCAAAATTATAAGGTTAGGGGGGGTAACATGCAACCCCCCTTAAATTTCCCTATTAATCATAGCATATCGGATAGCCTAATAAATGCCTCTTTAAAAACAATTATAAAATTTACCCTCTTTATAATTATCCTTTTACGCCTCGCAAATCTATCTATTGGCGCCGTTTATGCTTCCCCGTCTGCAGCCGCCTCGCCCCGCTCCTTGCCCGCGTTGCGGTTTTGCGCCTTCGGCTACGGAGCTATCGGATGCATTATTTTTTCCGCATCCGCCTAACCCCCTTCCGGGTCTTCCTTTGCCGTTCGGTCCTGTTCCGTCTTGTCTCGGCATAACTACCTCCTTATTATATTATTAAAATCTAATATCCCTTTGCTATTCATAGCAGGCGAAGATATTATTCTTTCCCAAACCGCTTTAATCTCTTTTACGGTTTTCGATTTATCATTATATTCGCATACGGTTTTTCCGGCAACCATTGCGTAAGTAAAAATAGGGTCAAAAGGTATTTTTCCCACTACCGGAATATTTCTTTTTTTACCCGCCTCTTCTATCTCCAGCGCTTTTTCAATATTAAGATCATATTTATTAATACATATCATTCCGGAAATATTAAAATGAGAAGCAAGGTCGGCTACCCTTTCCATATCGTGCAAACCGGAAACCGTAGGCTCCGTAACAATTAAAATTGCGGAAGCCCCGCTTAACGAAGCTATTACGGGGCAGCCTATGCCCGGCGGCCCGTCTGTAATAATTAAATCCAAGTTCCTTTTTTCGGATAGTTTTTTTGCTTCTTGCCTTGCCAGCGTTACAAGCTTGCCGGAGTTTTCTTCGGCTATTCCAAGCCTTGCATGAACCATTTCGCCGAAACGAGTATCTGATATATACCATTCGCCGCATGTTTGAATAGGAAAATCAATAGCTTTTTCAGGACAAAAATCTACGCATACCCCGCAGCCTTCGCATTCCCCCTCCATAACTTCATAATTTTCCTTTATGGCGTCAAATCTACATAACTGCCTGCATATTCCGCATTCGCTGCATTTATTCGGGTTAATTACGGCTATTCCGCCTCCTTTAAAATCCTGTTTTTGCTTTATATCGGGACTTGTTAAAAGATGAAGGTCTGCCGCGTCGACATCGGCGTCGCATAATATTTTATTCTTTGCAAAGGATGCAAACGCCGCCGTAAGACTTGTTTTGCCTGTTCCGCCTTTTCCGCTTAAAACTACTAATTCGCGCATCCTTTTTTACTCCTTTTAACAATTTCCGCAATAGAATGGTATAATTCTACAAATTTCTCTTTAAATTTCGGCATAGCCGATACTATAAGTTCTCCTCTTGAATATATTTCGGCTATTTTGCGATCAAAAGGTATCTCCATCAAAATCGGTATATTATTATCTTCGGCATAATCTTTTACTCTGCTATCCCCCATATCCGCTCTATTAATTACAAGTCCGCAGGGAATATTTAAAACCTTTACCGCCTCTACGGCAAGCGTAAGGTCGTGCAATCCGAAAGGGGTCGGCTCCGTTACCAAAAGAACAAAATCGGTATTTTTCATAGCCGTCATAACAGGGCATGAAGTTCCTGGCGGAGCGTCTATAATATTAATTTTTCTTTTATCTATATAACTTTTTACCTTTTTTATTAAAGGCGGAGCCATAGCTTCGCCCACTCGTATCCGTCCGTTAACAAAAAAAATATCTCCGCAATATCCGCTTCCTATAGTCCCTAACTCCCGTTTCGCTTCCGAAACGGCATTTTCGGGACAAACTTCAAAACATCCGCCGCAGCTATGACACAGCTCCGGAAACGTCAAAACCTTCTCCGGCAATACCGCTATAGAATTAAATCTGCATATTTCAGCGCATTTCCCGCATAATGTGCATTTTTCAAAGTCAATTTCAGGAACCGGCGTATAAACAGTCTCCGTTTTTTCAAATTTCGGATTTAAAAAAAGATGAGAATTAGGCGCCTCTACGTCGCAATCCAACAAAACAGCATCGGCTTTAAGGGAAAAAGCAAGATTGGTAGCGATGGTAGTTTTCCCAGTTCCGCCTTTTCCGCTCGCTATACTGATAATCATAATTTTTATACCTTATTCGTCCGTTTAAAACCCTTTGGCTAATATTATATTTTATCCGTTTTATGCGTTGAAAAAAAATTTATTTCCCCAACGCCTTATTTAAATGAGATAAAAGCTTTTCCGCATCCTCTTTAGACGGCGAAAGAGGCAGCCGCATAAGAACCCCGAGTCCTTCGGTCGCTTCATGAAAATCTTTGGAAGAAAGCTTGCTTGCTATAACGCAATTTATCATAGGATTAATTAAAACCACCTTCTTAACCAACTCAATACCGGTCATATCCTTCAATGATTCGTATGTTATTAGGAGGTCAATTTTTTGTTCTACAATCATAGAAAGAGCCAATTCGCCGGTTTTTGCCCATTCAATATCAATATTATTTTCTTCTAACGTTATAGCAAGCTCGGACAAAACTTTTTTATCGTCGCATAATATCATTGCTTTCATCATTATATTTTCTCCTGTATGCAGTTCATATGTGCCGCCTTCTATCTTTATCGCCTTTCCGAAAAGCAACGCTTCAGCGACATTCTTTCTTGCTTTTTCTAAAATTCTTCCGAAAATAGCTCGGGATACCTTCATACTTTTACCGGCCTCCTCATGAGACATTCCCAACGCGTCCGCTAAACGCAAAGCTTCCAAGCCGCTTACGGTTAAAGTAGCTTCGCGAAGCTTTACAAGGGGTATTCCTCGAGGCTTAAAATATGTAACTCCGGGATTAAATTTTACGCATCTGTCTTTTTTAGGTCTCATAAATCTCCATAAAAGTTATGAGCATATGCTCATATATAATAAAACTAAAATTTTATATGTCAAGGGTTGTGTAAAAAAAATAAAGAACGAATCAAAAGAAATAAAAAAAAATTCTCGCTTTGCTTGGAATAACAAAAAATTTTTAATCGTAGGAAGCCTCGAATTATAGCCAAATTACTATAATTTAAATAGTCGGCGCTGAAAAATCATATTATATATTAAAATTATTTCAAATTTTATGAAAAACGAGGTGAGATATTTGCAAACGTTCAATACTACTCTTAACATTTTCTTGCAAATATTAAGAGGAAATACTCATTACTATCAAAGGCGGTAGTTTTATTTGCGTAGCGGCTCTTGCCGTCGAGGAAACAATTTTCGGCTGGTTTTGCGTTAAGACAAAGCAAAGCCGAAAATCCGAGACGGCAAGTAAAAAGCGAAGCAAACAAACTCCGCTATTGCCGACAGGTTGAGCACTTACGCCTTATTAAGTTTTTCAGCATCGACTATCATAACTTTTACCAATTAAATTATTATAATTCGGCTATATCTTAACAAAATTGCAAAAATAATTAAAGTTTGTGTGGATAACAAAGTAGTTTGGTTGTTTGCAAGGCGAAAAATTTTTTTAACCGCAGGAATATATATAATATTTCGAGGATTAAAAAAATTTTTCAACGACGCAAACGGACAAACTACGAAGTTGTCCGCCAAACTTTTTCTTTTTTTGCATCTTCGCCCACGTATCTTTAAGGGGAACCGTCCTGTTAAAAACAGGCTTCCCTTTTTTCGAATCCTTCAAATCAGCGCAAAAATAACCCAACCTCTCAAACTGACATCTTTCCTCAGGAAGAGTATCGGCAAGACTCGGCTCCAATTTTGCAGACCTTACAATTACAAGAGAATTTGGATTTATACAGTCTCTAAAATCGGCTCCGCTTTTTTTATCGTCCGGATGAGCAACCGTAAAAAAATTATTGTAAAGCCGAACCTCCGTGGAAATTGCATGATCAGCGGAAACCCAATGAATTGTTCCTTTAACCTTTCTTCCATCCGGAGCTGATCCTCCTTTGGTTTTTGGATCATATACGCAATGAATCTCCTTTATTTCGCCGTTTTCGTCATAAATTGCATCCGTGCATTTAATAAAATATGCGTATCTAAGCCGAACCTCTTTTCCCGGAGCAAGCCTGAAAAATTTTTTCGGAGGATCCGCCATAAAATCCTCCCGCTCTATATATAACTCCTTAGAAAAAGGAACCCTTCTAAAGCCAAAAGATTTATCCGTCGGATGATAAGGGCAATCAAAGTATTCTGTTTTGCCTTCGGCATAATTATCTATTATAACCTTTACCGGATTTATAACCCCCATAACTCTTTTTGTCGTCTTATTCAGCTCCTCTCTGATACAATGCTCCAAAAGCGCCAAATCTACAATACTGTCTCGCTTTGCGACTCCTATTCTGGAGCAAAAATCTTTGATTGAAGCCGGAGTATAACCGCGTCTTCTTATGCCTGAAATAGTGGGCATTCTGGGGTCGTCCCAGCCGGAAACAAAATTATCCGCCATAAGCATATTAAGCTTTCTTTTGCTTAACACCGTATATGTAAGATTTAATCTCGCAAACTCTATCTGTTTCGGATGACATTCGGCTTTTAATTGCTCGAGAAGCCAGTCGTATAAAGGTCTGTGGTCTTCAAATTCCAAAGTGCAAAGAGAATGGGTTATATTCTCAAACGAATCGGAAAGACAATGAGTAAAATCATACATAGGATATATATGCCACTTTTTCCCTGTTCTGTGATGAGCGTCATGTTTAATCCTGTAAATTACAGGATCTCTCATGTTAAGGTTCGGAGAACTCATATCTATTTTAGCTCGTAAAACCGCTTCGCCCTCTTTATTCTCTCCGTTTTTCATAACTTCAAACAAAGCAAGGTTTTCCTCTATGCTTCTGTTTCTATACGGACTGTTTTTGCCCGGCTCGGTTAAAGCGCCTCTGTATTCGCGTATCTGCTCCAAGTTTAAATTACATACATAAGCCTTGCCTTCCTTGATAAGCTTTAAAGCGCATTCGTAAAGCTTATCAAAATAATCGGAAGCATGATAAATACGGTCTTTAGGGTCAAACCCAAGCCATTTTATATCCGATTTTATAGCCTCTACATACTCGACGTCCTCTTTTGCGGGATTAGTATCGTCAAACCTTAAATGGCAAATGCCATCTTGGTTTTCTTCGGCTATTCCGAAGTTTAAGCAAATAGATTTTGCATGTCCTATATGAAGATAGCCGTTAGGTTCCGGAGGAAATCGCGTAATAACCGCTCCGCTATTTTTTCCGGCTTCCACATCCTCTTTTATAATATTTCTAATAAAGTCCGAAGGCTCTGTCATAATTTTTAAATTCCATTGTTTAATAAAAAGTGATAAATTGTATCGTTATTTACAAAAAAGGTTTACAATTAATATATGCTCGTTATAATTGTCAATATAAAAAAATGAAAATTCTCGCTCTTTTTTGACATAAGTCAAAGACTAAAAAGATTAAAAAATATAGTCTGATTTTAAAACCAAAAGATAAGACAACCCTTAAAACAACCGTATTACATAATAAACCATATTTATTTGTTTGAACGACGTACAAAAGTTTTCAACGATAAGGCAAATAACAAAAATTAACAAAAGGAGATAACAAAATGTTTTGTTTTCAATGCGAACAAACGGCAAAAGGCATAGGATGCGAAAAAATAGGCGTATGCGGCAAAACCCATGAAGTCGCGGCATTACAGGACCTTCTTATTTTTGCTTTAAAAAATCTTTCCGTAGAGACGATTAAAGCAAGAAAAAAAGGAATATTAGATAACAAAATCAATATATTTACATGCAAAGCTCTTTTTTCTACTCTTACCAACGTAAATTTTGATGGCGCAAAGATTGCCTCTCTTATAAAAGAATGCAAAACCCATATAGCAAGCTTAAAAGAAAAACTCGGGGACGAAGCCGAAGAATGCAAATGCAAACCTTGTATGCTTTTGCCAAGCTCGGATAATGAAATAGAATCGCTTATAAAAGCGGGCGAGAAAGTAGGAATAAAATCCAATTCTAAAATAAATGAAGATATACTATCTTTACGCGAATTGCTGATTTACGGAATGAAAGGGATGGCCTCTTATGCGGATCATGCCGCGATATTAGATCATACGGACGAAACAATCTTTGCTTTTATACAAGAAGCCCTTGCAGCGACATTAAATGAAAATATAAGCGCGGAGGATCTTTTATCTCTTTGTATGAAATGCGGCGAGATAAACATAAAAGCTATGGAAATTCTTGACGCGGCAAATACCGGAACTTATGGTCATCCGGTTCCGGTAAAGGTTCCTTTGGGAGCAAAAAAAGGAAAAGCGATACTTGTATCCGGTCATGATCTGAAAGACCTTGAAGAACTCTTAAAGCAAACCGAAGGAAAAGGAATATACATCTATACTCATGGCGAAATGCTTCCGTGCCATGGGTATCCCAAACTGAAAAAATACCCTCATTTTTACGGTCATTACGGAACCGGGTGGCAGAATCAAGCAAAAGAATTTGACAAATTTCCCGGCTCCATATTAATGACTACAAACTGCATACAAAAGCCTAAAGATACATATAAGGATTCGATTTTTACCACAGGGCTGGTAGGCTTTCCCCAAGTTGCGCATTTTAATGATCGGAATTTTGCGCCTTTAATAGAAAAAGCCTTATCTATGCCTGGATTTGCAGAAGATGGCGAAGCCGGCGAAGTTATGACCGGATTTGCCCGAAACGCGGTATTGAGCATAGCCGATAAAATTATAGAAGCGGTTAAAACAAAAGCAATAAAACATTTCTTCCTTGTAGGAGGCTGCGACGGCGCAAAACAGAGCAGAAGCTACTATACCGAGTTTGTAGAAAAAGTTCCTTCGGACTGCGTAGTATTAACCCTTGCTTGCGGCAAATTCCGCTTCTTCGATAAAAAACTCGGAGACATAAACGGAATACCGAGGCTACTTGACATCGGACAATGCAACGATGCGTATTCCGCCATAAAAATAGCTTTGGCGTTGGCGGAGGCGTTTAATTGCGGCGTAAATGATCTGCCTTTATCATTTATACTTTCATGGTATGAGCAGAAAGCGTGCGCTATCTTATTAAGCCTGCTTTATCTCGGAATTAAAAATATAAAACTGGGTCCGTCTCTACCCGCTTTTGTTTCTCCGAACGTTCTAAATATTTTGGTAGAAAAATTCGGATTGGCTCCGATTTCAACGCCGGATCAGGATTTAAAAGAGATTTTGGGATAACTGTTTATTGAAACAAATATTTTTTTGATTGTCATTTCAACAAACGCGGCAAGAAAAATCCCTTAATAAAAAACGATAAATAACAGATCGATTTTTTATATATTTTATTAAGCTTTAACTTATTGATACTTTTCAGGCGACGGCAAAACTGTTTACGCTTAAAATGCAGGTTTCGGCATTGACTAAAGGCGAAAGCTTTAACAAGGCATAAAAGTTTGTGTGTATAACAAAGTAGTTTATTTGTTTGCAAGGCGAAAAAATTTTTTAACCGCAGGAATATATATAATATTTCGAGGATTAAAAAAATTTTTCAACGACGCAAACGAATAAACTACAAAGTTATCCGGCAAAATTCAAACGGAAGGAGCATATCATGAAATGTCCCGGACAAGATACGCAATATTGGAATGCAAATTCAATCTTCAACGTAAAATGCCCCGAATGCGGCGTATCCGTAGAATTTTTTAAAGACGACACAACTCGAAAATGCGGCAAATGCGGGCATAAATTCGTAAATCCGAAAATGGATTTCGGATGCGCGGCTTATTGCAAATTTGCCAAAAACTGCATAGATACCCTTCCGGAAGAATTTTTAAAAAAAAGAGGCGATCTGCTTAAAGAAAAAATAGAAACCGAAATGAAAAAATATTTCGGAGCCGATTTTAAAAAAGTATCCCATGCCTTAAACGTAGCCGGTTATGCGGATAAAATAGGCAAAAAAGAGGGCGGTAATATGGCGGTTGTTATGGCTTCGGCATATCTTCACGATATAGGCATACCGGAGGCGGAAAAAAAATATAAAAGCGCCGCCGCAAAACATCATGAGGTCGTAGGATACCCCATAGCAAAAAATATCCTTTCAAAACTTAACGCTCCGAATAATCTTATAAAAGAGGTATGCGATATAATAGAACGTCATCATACCCCGCTTAAAGAGGAGACATTAAACTTTAAAATATTATACGATGCGGATTTAATAGTAAATCTGGAAGAAAAAAATAAAAAAGAGCCGATCGATTATCAAAAATTGCAAAAAAGAGCCGATAAACTTTTTTTTACAAAAGCCGGTAAAAAAGAGGCTTTAAAAACTTTTAAAAAAAAGATATAAAGAAGAGCGTTTTAACAAGCGAAAAAAAACTAATAATAAAAATTATAACAATATGAAACCTATTATAAATTTATCCGATTGCGTCCTTTGCGAAATATGCGTAGAATTATGTCCGAAAATATTTAAAATAAACAAAGCCGGTTTTATAGAAATTTTGGATATAAAAGAATATGATAAAGATTGTATAAAAGAAGCGGCAACAAACTGTCCGGAAGACTGCATATTTTTTGAAGTATAACTATTGATTATTTATATATTTTTAAAATATACTTATTTTCTTAATAATAAAAAAAACCCTCGCCATTTACCCTAATCATAGCGAAGCGCCCTCTATTATTCCAATCGCGCTTGAAGGATAAACAACATATAAAATGAAACCGGTTATCAAATAAAACCTTTCTTGCTTATAATTCAAATATTTATCTGGCTATACCTCGCTGGCTCTGTAACCCGCCAGAACAAGAGAGTAAACAAAATCGTTAAACTTTCGAAATCTGGCTACTCATCTTTCAATATAAGGTTAAAAGAATTCAACATACCGGACGGAATATTATTTTTAAAACGTACGCAATATGCTCGGTATATCTTGTTTAACATATTCTTTCGTAAAAATTACGGTTATATATTTTATAAATTCATATCTATAAAGCCTGTTGTTTTTGTAGATAGTTCGGCAATATTATAACTTTTTTTAAAAAAGCCACAACGAATTAAAAGCGCTATGCATTAATTTTACAACCTTGACGCGTAATAAACTTAACAGTAATACAAATAAATTACGCAAACATAACATAATTAAAAATTATACTTGATATTTTCGGATAATTTAATTAAATCAATAATCTTTATATAACTTTCAATAATGGAGTATCAAAAAAAGCATGAATTTCAACTATATAAAAAAGGTTGATCCCGAAATAGAAAAAATAATTGCAGATGAAACGGAAAGACAACAATATACTCTGGAGCTTATAGCTTCTGAAAATATAGTAAGTAAGGCTGTGATGGAGGCTCAGGGAAGCATTTTAACCAATAAATACGCCGAGGGGTATCCTAAAGCAAGATACTATGGAGGGTGCGAGTTTGCAGACGAAGCGGAAAAGCTTGCAATCAACCGCGCAAAAGCGCTTTTTAATGCGGAATATGCAAATGTTCAGCCGCATTCCGGTTCCCAAGCAAACATGGGGGTATATTTTGCCCTTTTAAATCCCGGAGATACTATTTTAAGTATGAAGCTTTCTCATGGAGGCCATCTTACTCATGGAGCCAAAGTAAATTTTTCCGGCAATATTTATAATATTATTCATTACGGACTTAATAAGGATACGGAACGTATTGATTATGAGGAGATTGAAAGGCTTGCCGTAAACCATAAACCCAAATTAATTGTAGCCGGAGCAAGCGCTTATCCGAGAATTTTAGATTTTAAAAGATTTAGCGAAATTGCAAAATCGGCAAACGCGTATTTAATGGTCGATATGGCTCATATAGCCGGTCTTATAGCAGCGGGAGTTCATCCGTCTCCAATGCCTTTTGCAGACGTTGCAACCACTACTACTCATAAAACCTTAAGAGGACCCAGAGGAGGCATGATTCTTGCAAAAGCCGAATTTAGCAAAAAAATTAATTCCGCAATATTCCCGGGTATGCAAGGCGGACCTCTTATGCATGTAATAGCGGCAAAAGCTATAGCGTTTAAAGAGGCTTCTTCAAAAGAATTTTGCAATTATCAACGTAACATTGTTCTAAACGCTAAAACGCTTGCCGGTACGCTTGCAAAAGAAGGGGTTAAGCTTATTTCGGGCGGAACGGATAATCATATGATTCTTATTGATTTAAGAAACTTAAATATTACCGGTAAAGAAGCCGAAGAAGTATTGGAAACCGCCGGAATTACCGTAAATAAAAATACGGTGCCTTTTGATTCCTCGTCCGCTACAATTACCGGCGGCATTAGAATTGGCTCTTCGGCGGTTACTACAAGAGGTATGAAGGAGCCGGAGATGATTAAGATAGCGGAATTTATAACTATGATTTTAAAACATAAGGAAGACGCGCAAGTTATAAGAAGTATAAAAAAAGAGGTTCGTGATTTGTGCGAAAAATTTCCGATTTACCAATATTAATTAATTATAGGAGCATTTAAATATGGCATTAACTAAAAACGATATAATATCCAAAACGTGCGAACTCGGTTTTACTCAAAAACAATCGGTAGATATTGTGGAATCGCTTCTTGAAATTTTAAAAAGTAATCTTGAAAAAAATAATGATCTTCTTATTACCCGCTTCGGCAGATTCTGCGTAAAAGATAAGGAAGCCAGAAAAGGAAGAAATCCCGCGACAGGCAAAAATCTAATACTGAACGCAAAAAGGGTTATCTCCTTTAAATGTTCCGGCAAACTGCGTAAAAAAATCAACGGATAGCGCGCTATGAAATAAACTCAATTATAGAGATTGGAGCGGCATCGCCCGCTCTTCTTCCTATTTTGGTTATTCTGGTATAACCTCCGGCGGAAGCGCCGAATCTTTTAGGCGCTTCTTCAAATAATTTATGGACTATATTTTTTTCGGCGACAATGGCAAGAGCCTGCCTTCTGGAATGCAGGTCTCCTTTTTTTGCCAAAGTAATTATATTATCCGCTCTGCGTCTGATTTCTTTCGCCTTAACGTCTGTTGTAGTGATTTTTCCATATTTTAACAAAGAAGTTAGCATGTTTTTAAACATAGCTTTTCTATGACTTGAAGTTCTGCCTAATTTTACTCCGGCTTTTCTATGTCTCATTGCCCTATTCCTCTATATCGTTTTCTTCTGAAATTTTAAAATCGTCAAGACTCATACCAAGGCTCAATCCCATTGCTTCTAAAATTTCTTTTATTTCATTTAAAGATTTTCTACCGAAATTTTTAGTTTTAAGCATTTCGTTTTCGGTTTTAACCACCAATTCGTGTATTTTATTTATATCAGCGCTTTTAAGACAATTTGCGCTTCTTACGGAGAGTTCTAATTCATCTACGTCTTTTAACAAATTCGGATTAAATTGCAACTCTTCCTTCTCCTCTTTCTCCTCTTTTTTAACCGCGACTTCATTTTCGTCAAAATTGATAAATATCGAAATTTGTTCTTTGATTATTTTAGCCGCATAAGCAACTACATCTCTTGGAAAAACCGTGCCGTCCGTCCAAATTTCAAGGGTTAATTTTTCATAATCGGTTTTCTGCCCTACCCTTGCGTTTGTTATATTATAATTTACTCTTTTTATAGGCGAAAATATTGCATCAATCGGTATTGTATTTATAGAAGCGTCCGCGTCTTTATTTGCTTCGGATAAAGCATAGCCCTTGCCTATATTTACGGTCATTACCATATTTAAAGAGGCATCTTCGGAAGTAAGAGTCGCAATATGGCGCTCCGGATTTAAAACTTCTACTCTTCCGTCTTCGCTTATTATATCCGCTGCGGTCGCCTCGGATTCTCCCTTTTTATTAAGCGTAATTGTTCTCGGTTTGGAAGCGTCCGTCATTCTAAGCCTTATTCCTTTAAGATTTAGTATGATCTCCGAGACATCCTCTAATACCCCGTCTATAGCGCTAAATTCATGCAAAACGGAATCGAATTTTACCGAAACAATAGCCGCTCCGTATATTGAAGAAAGTATTACTCTTCTTAAAGAGTTTCCTATAGTTAAGCCGAATCCTCTTTCAAGAGGTTCGCATACGAATTTTCCATAAAAGGAATTGCCGCTAAAATCAATTTTGTTCGGACTTATCAATTCACGCCAGTTGATAGACATTATTTTATTTTCTGACATATTAATCTCCGGAAGTTAATGCTGAAAAATGATAATAAAAATATTTTACTTGGAGTAAAGCTCTACTATCAATTGTTCTTGAATCGGCATAGAAATATCTTCTCTTGCAGGTATAGCTTTAACGATTCCTTTGAAATTTTCTTTATCAACTTCAAGCCATTTCGGGATTTCGCGTCTTACCGCAGTTTCAATAGCGTCTGTTATCGCTTTAATATTTCTACTTTTTTCTTTAACCTCGATAACATCGCCTACGTTAACCTGAAAAGATGGTATATTAACTTTTCGTCCGTTTACCAAAAAATGATTATGGCGCACGAAATGTCTTCCATGTGTTCTGGAACTGGCAAAACCTAAATTATAAACTATATTATCAAGTCTTTTTTCCAAAAATATTAAAAGATTAGCTCCTGTAATTCCTTTTTTTCTATCCGCTCTTTGAAAAAATAACCTAAACTGTTTTTCAGATAAACCGTATATTCGTTTTACTTTCTGCTTTTCGCGTAATTGAATGCCGTAATCTGATATTTTTCTACCCCGTCTTTGCCCATGCTGGCCCGGAGCATAGCTTTTTCTATCAAAAGCGCATTTATCCGAATAGCATCTATCTCCTTTTAGAAAGAGTTTTAAATTTTCCCTGCGACATAATCGGCAAACTGCCCCTGTATATCGTGCCAAATATTTTTCCTCCCTTTTATTTTTTACGCCTATATATTACATTATTTGAGTTATATATTTTGAACTTATATGGGTTAGACTCTACGTTTTTTAGGAGGTCTGCACCCATTATGAGGACTCGGCGTTACATCTTTTATTAATGTTATAACAAAACCTGCCGCCTGAAGAGCTCGCAATGCGGATTCTCTGCCTGCGCCGGGGCCTTTTACATAAACTTCCACGGTTTTCATGCCGTGATCCATAGCCTTTTTCGCAGCATTTTCTGCAGAGATTTGCGCCGCAAAGGGCGTGCTTTTTCTGGAGCCTTTTAAACCTTGCATTCCGGAACTTGCCCATGAAATAACATTGCCGGCGACGTCGCTGATTGTTATAATTGTATTATTAAAAGTGGATTGAATATGTACTACTCCCGAAGAAATATTTTTTCTCTCTCTTTTAGTACGAACTCTTTTTACTTTTGCCATTAATTTACACCTTTATTTTTACTTATTTCTTACCGGCTACGGCTTTTTTCTTGATCGCCGCCCTTCTCGGACCTTTTCTTGTCCTTGCGTTAGTGCTTGTTCTTTGTCCTCTTACAGGCAAGGATTTTCTGTGTCTAAGTCCTCTATATAAACCAAGATCCATTAACCTCTTAATGTTCATTGATAATTGCGTCCGAAGCTCCCCTTCTACTTTGTATTGATTATCAATTATCTTCCTAATATCTCTGACTTCGGATTCCGACAGGCTTTCAACTTTAGTATCAGGGTTAATTTTGAGGCTTTCCAGTATTTTTTTAGAAACGCTCAAACCAATGCCGTAAATATATGTCAAACCTATTTCGACACGTTTGTTTTTAGGTAGGTCAACGCCCGCTATTCTTGCCAAAATTCATCCTCCTTTTATCCCTGTCTTTGTTTATGTCTTTTGTTTTCGCATATAACTCTGATAACGTTTTTTCGTTTGATAATTTTGCATTTATTGCAAATTTTTTTAACAGACGCTCTCACTTTCATTTTTAAATACTCCGTTATAAAATAAGAGGCTTATTTTTTCCTGTATATAATTCTGCCTCGAGTTAGGTCATAGGGGGAAAGTTCTAAAGTTACCGTATCTCCGGGTAGTATTTTAATAAAATTCATCCTCATTTTTCCGGATATATGAGCTAAAACAATATGGTTATTTTGAAGCTCTACTTTAAACATAGCATTCGGCAGTGTTTCTATAACTTTTCCTTCTACTTGTATAGGTTCTTCTTTAGCCATTAAACGCTCCTAATATCTTCCTTTTGTTTTTTTTTTCAAAAAACCTTCATAATGCCTTGATAACATATGAGATTCCATCTGAGCTACAGTATCTATCGCAACGCCTACAACAATTAATAAGGCAGTGCCCCCAAAATAAAACGGAACATCAAACTGCGTGATTAATAAAGACGGTAAAACGCATATTATGGAAACGTATATAGCGCCTCCAAGTGTAATTCTGGTTAATATTTTATCTATATAAGCGCTTGTTCTTTTGCCCGGTCTTATACCCGGTATGTAGCCGCCCTGTTTTTTCATATTATCCGCTACGTCGTCCGGATTAAAGGTAACCGCGGTGTAAAAGTAGCAGAAGAAAAATATAAAACCAACAAAAAGCGCCTCATATATAAAACTTCCGGGTTGTATTGCATTTGAAATGTTTTGCACCCATGGAACTTTTATAAAGCTTCCTATAGTAGCCGGAAACATTATTATAGATGATGCAAAAATAGGAGGTATTACTCCGGATGTATTGACTTTAAGCGGCAGATAGGTATCTTGTCCGCCGTAAATTTTTCTACCGACTATTCTTTTTGCATACTGAACGGTAATTCTTCTTTGCCCTTGCTCTACAAAGACTATGACGCCTATTACCCCTATCATTAGTACAGCAAGCAGGATAACCATAAATATACTCATTTCGCCCGTAGAAACAAGTCTGAATGTATTGCCTATTGCCTGCGGCATTCTGGCGACAATTCCTGCAAATATTATAAGAGATATGCCGTTGCCTATTCCTCTTTCGGTAATTTGTTCTCCGAGCCACATAATAAAAGCGGTGCCTGCGGTAAGGGTAATAACCGTCATTAACCTAAATGTCCATCCGGGGCTTATTACAATTGACGCTCCGCCAGGAGCGGTCATGTTTTCCAATCCTATACTTATAAATAACCCCTGTATTATACTTAAAAATACTGTCCCGTATCTGGTGTATTGAGTTATTTTTTTTCTACCTTGTTCCCCCTCTTTTTTTAATCTTTCAAGATAGGGTACCGCTACTGTCATAAGCTGTAAAATAATGGACGCGCTTATGTAAGGCATTATACCGAGCGCAAAAATTGATAGTCTTTCAAGAGCTCCTCCCGAAAACATATCAAACAAGCCTAAAAGGGTTCCTTTTGCTTGTGCAAAAAAAGAGGCGAGAGCAGCGCCGTCAATACCCGGCGTCGGTATATGGACGCCTATTCTATAGACTCCTATAAGAGCCAGCGTATATAAAATTCTTTTTTGAAGTTCTTTTACTTTAAATATATTGGAAAAACCTGAAGCGGCGCTCATATGATTATATAACCTCTACTTTTCCGCCCGCTTTTTCTATTTTACGCAAAGCTTGTTGGCTTACTTTATTTACCTTAACGGTTACGGCTGTTTCTATTTCTCCGTTTCCAAGCAGTTTTATTCCGTCTCTTTTGCCTGATATAAGTTTTTTGATAACCAATTCTTTTTCATCTATAATTGTTCCGGTTTCAAACTCTTTAATATCTCTGATGTTTATTATAGCATATTTTTTTTTGAATATATTGGTAAAACCTCGTTTGGGAATTCTCCTGTGTATTGGCATCTGCCCGCCTTCAAATCCAGGTCTTACGCCGCCGCCGGAACGGCAGTTATGTCCTTTATGTCCTCTACCTGATGTTTTTCCAAATCCGGAGCCGACGCCTCTCCCCACTCTTTTTTTTGACTTTACAGACCCCGTAGACGGGGATAATTGATTAAGTTGCATTTTTACTATTCTCCTTGCACGGCAAAAAGATGAGGCGCTTTGTTGAGCATGCCTCTTATTGACGGAGTGTCTTCTAATGTAACGACGCTGTTTATTTTTCTTAATCCAAGCCCTCGCGCTACTTTACGTTGAGCCTCGGATTTTCCGTTCATGCTTCTAATAAGGGTTATTTTTATTTTTGCCATTGTTATTTACCGCCCATTCTCAATTCTTCGACTTTTTTACCGCGCTTTAACGCCGCCTCTTCAGGCGATGTCAATCTGGCAAGCCCCTCGATGGTTGCTTTTACTACATTATGCGGATTGTTTGTGCCGATACATTTGGTAAGTATGTTCTGAACGCCTACCGCCTCCAATACGGCTCTTACGGCGCCTCCGGCGATCAAACCCGTTCCTTCGGAAGCGGGCTTTAACAATACTTTTCCGGCCCCGAATTTTCCGACCACCTGATAAGGAACCGTTCCGTTTAACAATGATACTTTGGTCATATTTTTTTTAGCTTTTTCAACGCCTTTACGAACTGCCGAGGGAACTTCGCCCGCTTTGCCTAATCCATATCCGACTTTGCCGTTTCCATCTCCTACGACAACTATTGCGCTAAAACTGAATCTGCGTCCGCCTTTAACAACTTTTGCGACTCTGCTTATATGAACGACCTTATCTATTAACTGTATTTCGTCTGTTTCCTGTTTAAACAAAAAACGCCTCCTTATTAAAAATCCAAACCAGCTTTACGAGCTCCTTCGGAAACCGCTTTCACTCGCCCATGATACAAAAAACCGTTTCTATCGAAAACGACCTTTTTTATTCCTTTTTCAAGAGCACTCTTCCCTATAATCTGTCCTACTATATCGGCTTCTATTTTTTTGCCCTTATTTTTTTTATCTTGAATGTCGGGATGTTGCAAAAAAATCTTTTCTAACGTAGAAGTAGACGCCAAGGTTGCGCCTATAGTATCGTTTATAAGTTGCGCGTAAATATGTTGAGCGCTTCTAAACACGCAAAGTCTTGGACGTTCTGATGTCCCGTATATTTTTTTTCGGATTCTTTTTTTTCTTTTTATATGTCCGAGTTTTTTTTCATTTAAAGAACTCATATATTGCTCTCCAGACTATTTGCCTTTCATACGATTTTTTTCGTATAAGGTAATTTTTTTAGTAAATTTTATTTAGTCCCTGTTTTTCCGGCTTTTCTTTTTATATGCTCTTCAATATATTTTATGCCTTTGCCTTTATATGGCTCCGGCGGTCTTAGATCCCTTATTAAAGCTGCGGTCAAACCGAGTTTTTCTTTATCGTTTCCGAACAATTTAAGCAGATTTTTTTCTATCTTCGCTGTTATGCTTTCCGGAAGCTTAAAATTAATCGGATGAGAAAAACCGAGATTAAAGACTATGGTATCTCCATGGACTTCCGCTTTATATCCTATTCCGTTAATCTCAAGCGCTCTTTCAAAACCGACGCTGACTCCCGTAACCATATTTGCCACCAGTGAACGATATAAACCGTGCAGCGCTCTCGTTTTTCCGGTTTTTTTTGGGCTAATCACATGAAGAAATTCTTCTTTTATTTCGATATTAATATCAGGATGTATTGTCTTAGACATTTTGCCGTTTTTTCCTATGACTTCAACAATATTATCTTGATATTTTATTTTAACGCCTTCCGGTATTTTTATCGGTTTTTTCCCTATTCGAGACATTAATTTAACTCCTTACTACCATACGTTACATACGATTTCGCCGCCGACATTTTTCGAATCGGCGGTTTTATCCGTCATAAGACCGTCCGAGGTTGACAAAACGGATATTCCCAAACCGTTTAAAACTGGCTTAATATCATTTCCTTTTACGTAGCTTCGTCTTCCGGGCCTACTGACTCTTTGTATGTCTTCTATACAATGTTTTTTTTCATCATCTTTTTTATATTTAAGATAGACCGACAATATTCCCTGTTTATTATCTTTCTCGAATTTATAATTTTCGATATAACCTTCCTCTTGTAAGAGTTTGGCAAGCGCTATCTTAAATCTTGATCCCGGTATTCGGACGCTTTTTTTATTTGCTCTTCCGGCGTTCCGAATTCTTGTTATCATATCTGCAATAGGATCGCTCATTGACATTTCCGTTTCTCCTATTAATTTTGTAAAGTTATAAAAACTTTAACGGCAATATTATAATTCCGCTATAAATTGTTAACTTTACACTTCGTTTATCTTATTTGAATTGCCGTTTCATGTTAGAATTTTAAATCATTATTCGTTTAATTTTTATATGATTTACCAACTTGACTTCGTAACTCCGGGAAGTTTGCCCGCAGAAGCAAGGGATCTAAAACAGATACGACATACTCCGAATTTTCTTAAAAAGCCTCGCGGTCTCCCGCAAATAGGACAACGATTGTATGTCCTAACCTTGTATTTCGGTTTTCTTTTTGCTTTGTTTCTTAAGGCTGCTTTTGCCAAGCCGTTCCTCCTTGTATGTTTAATTTCTAAAAGGCATACCTAACAATTTAAGAAGCTCTTTTGCTTCTTTGTCGGTTTCTGCGCTTGTAACTAAGGTTATATTTATACCTTTAATTTTATCAATTTTATCATAGTCTATTTCGGGAAAGATTATATGCTCTTTTATTCCAAGCGAATAATTCCCCTTTCCGTCAAACGCTTTACCAGATATGCCTCGAAAATCGCGAACTCTTGGCAAAGCGATATTGATAAGTCTGTTGACAAAATCATACATTTTCCTGCGCCTTAAAGTTACCATGCATCCTATCGGCATGCCGGCTCTTAACTTAAAAGCGGATATTGATTTTTTTGCCCTTGTTATTACGGGTTGTTGCCCCGCTATGGTACTCAGTTCTGCTACTGCCGCATCTAATATTTTAATGTTTTGAATTGCCTCTCCTAAACCCATGTTTAAAACTACTTTTTTGAGTTTTGGAATTTTACTAACGTTTGTATAGTTAAAACTCTCAAAAAGTTTAGGCGCGACTTGGTTTTTATAAAATGTTTGAAATTCTGACATTTACTACCTCTGACAGATTTTTTAAGCGTCGATAACTTCGCCGCATTTGGTGCAAACGCGTATTTTTTTTCTATCCTCTAAAACTTTTATTCTAATACGCGCGGGTTTTAAGCATTTATTGCACATTAACATTATGTTAGAGAGTTGAATAGGAGCCTCTTTTTCCGCTATTCCGCCTTGTGGGTTCTGCTTGCTCGGTTTAAGATGGCGTTTAACGATGTTTGCTTTTTCAACAATAACTCTTCCTATTTTCTTATCTATTTTTAAAACTTTGCCTACTCTATCTTTATCTTTACCAACTATTATTTTAACTTTATCATCTTTTTTTATATAAGTCTTTATATTTAACATAATAATATCTCTTAATTTTATAATACTTCGGGAGCGAGCGAAACTATTTTGGTGAATTTTTTAGAGCGCAATTCTCTTGCGACCGGTCCAAAGATACGAGTTCCTATAGGCTCTTTGTTAGAGCCTATTAACACGGCGGAATTTTCGTCGAACCTGATATATGAGCCGTCCCGTCTTTTTATAGCTTTTTTGCTCCTGACAACTACGGCTTTTAAAATATCTCCTTTTTTAACTTTTGCATTAGGTATGGCCTCTTTAACGGAAACGACAATTATGTCGCCGATACTTGCATATCTTCTTCTTGAGCCTCCGAGGACCTTGATGCAATAAACCTCTTTTGCGCCTGAATTATCCGCTACGTTTAATCTTGTTTCTACCTGTATCATTAGTCTATTCCTTAAAGCAATTAAACTGCTTTTTCGAGTATATTACTTACATACCATCTTTTGGTTTTACTAATCGGTCTTGATGCGGTTATTACTATTTTATCGCCGATTTTGCATTGATTGCCTTCGTCATGCGCTACAAATCGAGAGCGTCTTTTTATATATTTTTTATAAAGAGGATGCTTAACTATTCTCTCGACCTGAACGACAACCGACTTATCCATTTTGTCGCTGGTAACAATGCCTGATAATTGTCTTTTTATTGCTTGTTTTTCCATAAGATGTTACTATTTATTTCGTTTTTGATTAATTATTGTTTTTATACGGGCAATATCTTGTTTTGTAAATCTTAATTTGGAAGTATTATCAAGCTGCCCTATTTCATGTTGAAAACGAAAATTAAAAAGAGATTCGTTTAATTCGTTTAATTTGTTTTCCTGCTCATGAGCGCTTAAGGCTCTAATTTCTTCGGTTTTCATTATTGCTCGTCCCTCGATACAAATCTGGTTTTCACCGAAAGTTTGTGAGAGGCAAGCCTTAAGGCTTCTTTTGCTACGCTTTTCGGTATTCCAGCCATTTCATATAGTATTTTACCTGGTCTGATTACTGCCTCCCATCCTTCGGGAGCTCCTTTCCCTTTTCCCATTCTTACCTCCGCCGGTTTTTTGGTAAAAGGTTTATCCGGAAACATTCTAATCCATATTTTACCGCCTCTTTTTGCATGACGGGTCATTGCAATACGAGCGGCTTCAATTTCTCTTGCGCCTATTTTCCCGCATCCAACCGCTTGAAGCCCGAATTCTCCGAAGCTTAAGTCGTTTCCGCGACATACGACGCCTTTCATTCTTCCGCGCTGTTGTTTTCTAAATTTAACTTTTTTAGGACTCAGCATTTTTTAATTTCTTTCTGCAAATAAAGCATTTTTTTTATCTTCGACAGACAATATTTCGCCTTTAAATACAAAAACTTTTACGCCTATTATTCCGTAAGTGGTTTTTGCTTCGCTTGTTCCGTAATCAATATCCGCTCTTAAAGTATGTAGCGGGATTCTGCCTTCTTTATACCATTCTGTTCTAGCCATTTCTGCGCCGCCCAGTCTGCCGGAACAGATTATTTTTACCCCCTCGGCTCCAAATTTCATAGCAAGAGAAACTCCTCTTTGCATAGCTCGTCTAAAAGCTATTCTTCGAATTAATTGCGATGCTACATTCTCGGATATTAATTGAGCGTCCAACTCGGGTCTTTTTACTTCTTGTATATCAAGAAGGGCTTCCACGGAAACCATTTTTTCTATTTTTTTTTTAAGATTTTCGATTTCAACGCCTTTTCTTCCTATGACTATGCCCGGCCTTGCCGTATGTATTCGAAGTCTAACCCATTTAGATGATCTTTCGATTTCGATTTTTGAAACGCCGGCATGGTTAAGTTTTTTCTTAATAAAATTCCTGAGCTTATAATCTTCGTATATGTACTCGGAATATTTTTTCTTTTCTTCATACCACTGGGATTCCCACGTTTTAAAACTTCCCAATCTTAATCCTATAGGATTTACTTTTTGACCCAAGATCTACCTCCTTCTTATTATAAGCCTCAACTTTTGGCTACTATTACAGTGATATGACTGGAGCGCTTTAATATTCTTGTCCCTCTTCCGCGGGCTCTTGCTTTAAAGCGTTTCAAAGTAGGACCTTGATCGACGGTTACATTTTTTACAATAAGAGAATCAACATCCAATTTGTTATTCTGCTCGGCGTTAGCAATAGCCGAATTTAATATTTTTCCTAAAATTTTTGCAGCTTTTTGAGGCATAACTTTAAGGATACCGCGGCTTAATCCCGCTTTTTTTCCTTTTATGCCGCCAATTAACATACGAACCTTGTAAGGAGAAATGCGTATGTGTCTTCCTATTGCTTTAACTTCTATTTCAGACATTTTTTATCTCTTTTTCTTATTTTGTCTTATTGGCGCCCGCATGTCCGTAAAATGTACGAGTAGGAGAAAATTCGCCGAGTTTATGACCGACCATGTTTTCCGTAATAAATACGGGAATAAATTTTTTCCCGTTATGTATAGCTAATGTAAGCCCTACCATTTCCGGTATTATTGTAGACCTTCTTGACCAAGTTTTAATAACTTTATTGCTTTTATTTGCTTGAGCCGTTTCAACTTTTTTTAATAGTTTGTCATCAATAAACGGACCTTTTTTTAATGATCTCGGCATAAAATCTCCTATTTTTAAGGCAAACTCATACTTATTTATTCGCGCGCCTTTTAACTATATATTTATCGCTCGGTTTTTTATTTTTTCTGGTTCTATATCCTTTGGTCTGCATACCCCATGGGCTGCATGGATGCCTGCCTCCGGAAGATTTGCCTTCGCCGCCGCCCATAGGATGATCAACGGGATTCATAGCTACTCCGCGCACTCTGGGACGTTTCCCAAGCCATCTTTTTCTGCCCGCTTTACCTAAAGATATATTTTCATGCTCTGTATTGCCTAATTGTCCGACAGTCGCTTTACATCGCGCAAGTATCATTCTCACTTCGCCAGAGGGCATTTTTATCAGGGCATATTTCCCTTCTTTAGCCATTAGTTGCGCAAATGTCCCTGCGCTTCTGACAAGCTGACCTCCTTTGCCAATCTTCATTTCTATGTTATGAATGCTGGTACCCATTGGTATGTTTGCTAAAGGAAGCGCATTGCCCGGCTTTAAATCTGCATTCGGACTTGATATAACCTGATCCCCTACGGATAGATTGTTTGGAGCGAGTATATATCGTTTTTCTCCGTCCGCATAATGTAATAAGGCAATTAAAGTTGATCTGTTGGGATCATACTCAATCGACGCCACTTTAGCCGATATATCTATTTTATCTCTTTTAAAATCAATAATTCTGTAATAACGTTTATTTCCGCCGCCTCTATGTCTTGCAGTAACGCGTCCGTAAACATTTCTACCGCCGCTTTTTTTAAGTATGGTAATTAAAGATTTTTCCGGTTTGTTTTTTGTAACTTCGTCGCGAGTTAAATACTCTTGAAATCTACGACCGGGAGATGTGGGTTTAACTTTTTTTATAGCCATTGTTATCCTCTTTATATACCTTCAAAAAACTCTATTTTCTGACCGGGCTTTAGGGTAACTATAGCTTTTTTCCAATCTCTCCGTTTCCCCGTAATCCGACCTCTTCGTTTTCTTTTCCCTTTTACCTGTATTGTTCTAACAGCGGCGACTTTAGTATTAAAAAGATGCTCTATAGCATTTTTTATTTCCATTCTATTAGAATGTTTATCCACTTCAAAACTGAATTGTTTTGCCTCTTCTTTTTGAATAGTGGTTTTTTCCGTAATTAAAGGACGCTTTATTATATTATAATGATCTATCTGCATAATCTTCCTTCGATTTTTTCTAATGAGTCTTTAAGTATAATAAGGTAATTATACTTGAGCAGATCATATACGTTTAAGCCTTCGGTTCTTAAAACTTTCACTTTGGCAAGATTTCGCGACGACAATTCAAGTTTTTCATTTTTTTCTTTAATTATGATTAAAACATTTTTTCTATCAAGATTGTCAAGCATTGTAACGAAATCTTTTGTTTTAATCTTTTCAAGCGGAAATTCGTCAAGTATGATGAGTTTGTCGTTATTATACTTGTCGCTCAATGCCATTTTCAACCCGAGTCTTTTCTTTTTTTTCGGCATCCCGTAAGCATAGCTTTTGGGAATGGGACCAAAAACGACTCCGCCTCCTCTTAATAAGGGAGACTTTATGTTGCCTCTTCTCGCATTGCCGGTTCCTTTTTGGCGCATTATTTTTCTTGTGCTGCCGCTTATGTCGGAACGTCTTTTTGCGGAAGCTGTTCCCAACCGTCTTGATAGAAGCTGCATTTTCACAATTTCATGGAGCAGCTCCCGCTTGACTTCCACATTAAAGATTTCATCATTCAGGTTGATCTGATCGACTTTTTCTTTATTAATATTTAAAACATCCACAAGAGACATATTCTTCCTTTATTTCACAAAGTTCTGTTTATTAACCGTAACGTAGCCCGATTTTGCTCCCGGAACGGAACCTTTTAATAGTATGATATTATCTTCAATTCTTATATCAATTACTTTTAAATTTTTCATGGTATGCTTTTCAACTCCGTAATGTCCAGGCATTTTTTTACCTTTTATTACATGAGCAGGCCACGCGCTGCAACCTATGGAACCCGGTATCCTTAAGCTATGGCTTCCATGCGATTTGCGCCCGCCGCCGAATCCATGCCTTTTCATAACTCCTGAAAAGCCTCTTCCTTTTGAAAAGCCCGTAACGTCAACTTGTTCCCCGACCCTGAATATATCCGCTTTTATTTCCTGCCCGCATGAATAATCGGAGGGGTTATCCGCCTTAAATTCTTTTAAAACGGCATAAGCTTTACCTCCGCTTTTTTCAAAATGTCCTGTCATGGACTTATTTGTATGAGAAGCTTTTTTCTCTACAAAACCGAGTTGCAATGCCTGATAATTTTCGGTTTCTTTGTCTTTGATTTGAGTAACTACGCAGGGTCCCAGTTGTATAACGGTAACGGGACAATATTCGCCGCTACCCGTAAAATACGAGGTCATCCCTATTTTTTTTCCTATCATTCCTTTGCACATAATAAACCTTAACTATAAGATTTTATTTCAACGTGTATCCCTGACGAAAGGTCTAATTTCATCAAAGCGTCAACTGTTTGCTGTGTAGGCTCTATTATATCTACAAGCCTTTTATGTATTCTCATTTCAAACTGTTCTCTTGATTTTTTATCAACATGCGGCGATCTGAGCACGCAAACTTTATTTATCCTGGTCGGAAGCGGTATTGGTCCTACAATTTTAGAACCTGTTTTAGTAGATGTGTCAACTATATCTGCAACCGCCAGATCTAACAGCTTATGATCATACGCCTTAAGCCTGATTCTTATCTTGGAATTAGTCATATATTGATCTCTTTTACGCGATTATTTTGCTTACGACGCCGGCGCCTACTGTTCTGCCGCCTTCGCGTATGGCAAATCTTAATCCTTCTTCCATTGCTATCGGAGTTATCAATTCGCCTACTATGGA
>JAFDMD010000007.1 GCA_019306185.1 Deltaproteobacteria bacterium | reverse complement strand
CCTATAAAAATATTGGAAGAGAAAAGAGAAGGGCTTATAAATTTATTTTTACAAAATAAGTCTTCCGATTTTTTATATAAGCATTGCGGATTAATAGACGAATATTTTAAATCTGCATTTGAGGTTGCGGGCGGAAATAAAAGTATTAAGCCGGATATTGAAAGGTATGCAATTGTAGCTTTGGGAGGTTACGGAAGAAGGGAGCAGGCGATATGCTCGGATATTGATATAATGATTCTGTTTGAAGAGGGCATTCCGAAGAGTTCCGAAGATTTTATAAGCGAGGTTGTATATCCTTTATGGGATTTGAAGTTTGAATTGGGATATTCTTTTAAAAATGTAAATGAGCCGATAAAGATTGAAAAGGAGCATTTTGAAACTTTTACGGCTTTGCTTGATTCGCGATTTGTATGCGGAAATAAGGGTTTATATTTAAAGCTTGTAAAAAATCTTAAGGAGAAATTAGAATCGTCCGAATCTCAAACAATAACGGATTGGCTTATAGAAACAAATAGAAAACGCCATAAAAAATTCGGAGATTCTTCATATTTGTTGGAGCCGAATTTAAAAGAGGGAAAAGGCGGGCTTAGAGATTATCATACTATATTATGGATAGCTCGTATTAAATTCGGGCTTAAAGATTTCAAAGACCTGGAACGCGTTGGCATATTTTCGCATGAAGAGTTTAACAGATTAAAGGATTGTCTTGATTTTATATGGAACGTGAGAAACAGGCTTCATTATATTACAAAAAGAAAATGCGATTACTTTTATAAAGAGTATCAGATGCCTGCTGCTTTGGATATGGGTTTTACTCAAGAAAAAAATAGAAAGCCGGTAGAGGTTTTTTTGGGAATTCTTCATAATAGAATGGAGTTTATAAAATATCTTTTTTTAATTTTTATATATGAAAAATGTAGATCGAGAACGGAGAGGATTAAAGATAAACAAGTAGATAAACCGGATAAAAGGCTTGTAATAAAAGAGGGGTATATTCAATACGTCTCTTCGGAAGCGATATTGGAAGATCCGAAACTTTTAATTAAAATTTTTGAATACAGCGCAAAACTGAATATTCCGTTAAGCGCGGAAGCAAACAGGGTTACCGAAGATTTTTTATATTTAATAGAGGGAAAATATCAAAACTCGCCGGAAATTTTAAAGTCTTTTGAAAATATACTTCTTGCGCCATTATCCGATTTCAACCCCTTAAACTTAATGTTAAATATAGGGGTTTTGGTTAAATATATACCGGAATTTAAAGAGATAACGGATTTGATACAATATAACGATTATCATTTATATCCGGTAGACAAGCATTCTATTTATACTCTTAAAACAATTAAACGCTTTGGAAGATCCGAAGATATAACATCGGACGCGCTTTGCGACGAGCTTTATACGACTCTTGAAAATAAAAAGCCTCTTTTATGGGCGGCGCTTTTACACGATATAGGCAAGGGGTATTCCGTAGGCGAGCATTCTAAAATAGGCGCAAAGATTGCGACCGAAATTTTAAAACGTAAAAAATTAAAAACCAAAGATATAGACGTAGTATCTTTTTTAATAGAGAATCATCTTTTTTTAATAAAAACCGCGACAAGAAGAGATATACAGGACGAAGGAACCGCTATTTTTTGCGCGCGTAAAATAAAAAGTATTAAGCGTCTTGCAATGTTGTATCTTTTAACGGTCGCGGATTCGATAGCCACAGGACCTAAAGCTTGGAATAAATGGACGGAGGCTTTGCTACAGGATATTTTTTTTAAAACCTACAATATAATCGATAAAGGAGAATTGGCAAGCGAACAAACAATTGAGATAATCGAGGAGAAAAAAAAGGAGATTATTCCGTTAAATTCGTCCGTTTTTAAGGCAATGTCTCCGAGATACCTTTTATATACGGATATAAAAGATATAAAGGATCATATAAAATTATACGGGAGATTAAAAAATAATAGTTTTGTATGGCATATAAAAAAGGTAATTGAATCGGATACAAGAAAAATTACCTTGTGCGCCCAAGATAAACCAGGACTTTTTTCTAAAATTGCAGGAGTACTTACATTAAACGGAATAGAGATATTGGACGCTAATATTAATACTTGGACAAACGGGATTGCGCTGGATATTTTTAAAGTCAAGCCCCCGCAAGATAAGATTTTTGAAAAAGAAAAATGGAAAAAAGCGGCGATAGATATTGGATTTGCTCTTGCAGGAAAACTTAATATAAAAGAGGCTCTTAAAAAAAGAAAAAGAGATTATAATATCGAAAGAGATAAAAACAAGGGGGAAAATAAGGCGGATAATGCCCATATAAATAATAATATATCTAAATTTTTTTCGATTATAGAGGTTACCACTTACAATGCGCCGGATATTTTATTTAGAATAACAGATGCAATATTCGAGAAAGATATAGATATTAGGATCGCAAAAATAGCCACTAAAGCGGACAGAATAATAGACGTTTTTTATGTAAGAAATTTATACGGCGAAAAAATAGTTTCCCCTGATAAGATTGAAGGGTTAAAAACGGCTATTTATGACGCGTTGGCTTGAGGAAGGGGAGTTTTTAATGAAAGATTTGTTTGAAATAAAAGCTGATTTTTTTAATAAATTATCTAAATTCGTATCCTCTTTAAACAAGGAGATAGTTACTGAACATGGGGATTGGACAATTAAAGGCTTTATTGACGTTTTTAAAAATATATATACTATTTCTACGGATACAAAAATTATTTCAAAAATTTTGGAAATACATATTTTTCATAAGATATTGAAATTTGCCGAAGATAATAACTTTAAAATAGTATTAGCGGATCATCAAAATTATTATCCCGATATTTCTTTTATTTATGAAAAAGAGGAAGCAATAAAATTTGCCGTTGATTTTAAAACAACTTATCGCCTTGCTAATAACCCCGAATATTGCAATGGTTTTACTCTCGGATCACACGGCGAATATTTTATAAATTGAGCAAGCAAAAAGAATATACAATTTCCTTACGGAGAATATAAAGGACATTTTTGTCTTGGTATAATTTATAGCAGGCATAGCGGAAAAACTATTAAAGAAACGGAAATATATAAAATAGACGATCTAATATCCATTACATCCGTAATTAAAGACTTTTAATTTTTTGTCGCCGAAAAATGGAATATAGCAAGCGATAAAAGCGGAAGCGGAAACACTGCGAATATAGGAAGCATAAATAAGATTTCGGATATTATCAGCGGCAGGGGAGTTTTCTCCGAACTCGGAGAAAAATGGTTTGACGATTATTGGATGAATTATAACAAGATCAGTATTGCTAAAAATAATGGCAAAACAGAAAAGATAAGAAATTTGGAAGATTTTGTTAAATATCGTAACGGCGATATATCCTTAATTGTTCCCAAAGCAAAAAAAAGAAAGAAGGCTTTATGAAAGTTATAGTTCCGCCTATTAAATGTCAGGGTATAAAGACAAAATTATCCGATTGGATTAAAAATGTTATTCCAGACGACTTCAAAGGAGAATGGATAGAGCCGTTTATGGGATCCGGCGTTGTCGCTTTTAATGTTCAGCCTCGCAAGGCTATTTTATGCGATATAAATCCGCACCTGATAAATTTTTATAACGCAATTAAAAGCGGAGCAATTGCCCCTTCTACCGTAAAAAGCTTTCTTAAAAGCGAAGGAAAAAAACTTAAGGAAAACGGGGAGGACTATTATTACGAGGTAAGAGAAAGATTTAACAAAAATCAAGAACCTTTGGATTTTCTTAACCGTTCATGTTTCAACGGTATGATACGTTTTAACGGTAAAGGCGGTTTTAATGTTCCGTTTTGCAAAAAGCCGGAAAGATTTGCCCGATCATACATAACTGAGATTGTTAATCAGGTTTCATATATTCAAAATTTAATTAAATGTTACGATTATGAGTTTATATGTCAAGATTTTGAAAAAATAATAACTAACGCTTCAAAAGGAGATATTATTTATTGCGATCCTCCTTATATAGGACGTCATGTAGACTATTATAACGGATGGAACGAAAAATCCGAGATGAGATTAAACGCGTTTTTAAAAAATTGTAAAAGTATGTTTATTCTCTCCACTTGGCATAGCAATGATTATCGTAAAAACAAATATCTTGATACGCTTTGGAGTTCTTTTGACGTTATTACAAAAGAGCATTTTTATCATGTAGGAGGTTACGAGAAAAATCGGAATCCTATGTTAGAAGCGTTAGTAACTAATTTTACGGTTGTTTATAAAAAAAACTTAAACAGGAAAAAAGCCAAGCAAATTTCTCTTTTCAATCAAAAAATCGGGTCTGTAAGCGTCAGTCCGTAAAGATTTAGAGAAAAAAATAAAACTATGCCGCATATATTGGAAATAGCTTTAAAGCCGGATATTTTTGACGCGGAAGGCGCAAAGATTAAAAAAAAGGCAAAAGAGTATTTTAATATTGATATGGAAAATATCCGAGTTATCAATGTTATAGCTTTTAACGCGGATTTATCGGCAAAAGAGCTTGATTTTATAGCCGAAGAATTTACAAATCCGGTTACTCAAATTTTTTCTTATAATTTTTTGCCTATAAGTTTTGATTGGACAATTCAAGTAGGGTATAAATCCGGCGTAAAAGATAATAGCGCGGATTGCGCAAAAGAGGCTATCGAGGATTTTTTAAAGATTAAAAGATTCGGTAAAAAAGATTCTATTCATACTTCAACAAGATACTGCATACAAGGCGCAAACCTTGCTTATGAAGATATTAAAAAGATTGCGGAGGAACTTTTATCAAATAGTATAATATCCGCGACAAAAATATATAATAATAAGGAAATCGATTTTAAAAAAGGGATAGCCGATATTATTCCGCAAATAGAAGAAGGTTATAAGCCGCAACTTGAAATAATATCCGCAGCCTCCGCAAACGCTTTAAACTTGATACTTAAAAAAAGAGGGATACCTCTTTTTCAAAAGGATATTTTTGCAATTTTTTCTTATTTTAAGGATAATAAAATATTACAGACAAGGGCAAAATATAATTTAAGCAAACCTACCGATTTGGAGCTGGAATGTATAGCTCAGGCAAGAAGCGATCATTGTTGTCATAATACCTTTAAAGGTTTGTACCGTTACGTTGACAAGGATACGGGCAAAAGCTTAACAATTAATAATCTTTTTGAGCAGTATATAAAAAAACCGACATTAAAGCTTAAAAAAAATAAAAAAGAGATTGTTTCCGTATTATGGGATAACGCAGGAATAGTTCGTTTTAACAAACGTTATAATTATGCGGTTACAGGCGAAACTCATAATTCGCCGTCTAATTTAGAAGCTTACGGCGGAGCTATTACCGGCATACTCGGAGTTTTTAGAGATATAATGGGGGCGGGAAAAGGGGCAAAGCCTATAATGGGAAGCTTCGGGTTTTGCGTAGGCGACATTAATTATAAAGGAAATTTAAAACCGACGCTTCATCCGAAACGGCTTTTAGACGGAGTAATAGAAGGGGTAAAAGACGGAGGCAACAAAAGCGGAGTTCCAACCTGTTTCGGCGCTATTCTTTTTAATGATAAATATATAGGAAAAAGTCTTGTTTTTGTAACAGCGTTAGGAATAATGCCGGCAAAAATAAAAAAAGAGCCTTCGGAAATAAAAAAGGCGGAAGCGGGGCATCTTATAATAATGTCCGGCGGATTGGTAGGCAAAGACGGCATTCACGGCGCTACGGCATCTTCCGAAATATTATCTGCGGATACTCCTGCAAGTCATGTTCAAATAGGCGATCCTTATACTCAAAAAAAGATGCAGGATCTTATTATTGAAGCGAGAGATAAAGGATTAATTGAATATATTACAGACAACGGCGCGGGCGGATTATCCGGCTCGGTTACCGAATCCGCATATATTTCCGGCGGCGCTAAGGTTGATCTTTCAAAGGTTCCTTTAAAATATAATACTCTTGATTTTTGGGAAATATGGGTTTCGGAATCTCAAGAAAGAATGACGCTTGCAATATCGCCGAACAATCTTAAAAAATTTATGCGCATTTCAAAAAAGCATGGAGTTAAAAGCTCCGTAATAGGAGAATATACCAAAAGCGGCTTTTTGCATGTAACCTATAAAGAAAAAACGTTAGCTTATATAAATCTTGATTTTTTAAAAAACGGTTTTGCGCAATCTCAATTCGACGCGGTATGGATTTCGCCGAAAAAAAGAGGATTATTTGAACCGGCGCTAACAGAGCCGAAAGATTATAACCGATTATTAAAAAATATTTTAAAAAGCCGCAATATATCTTCAAAGGAAGCGGTTATAAGACAATATGATCATGAAGTGTTAGGGCAAAGCGTTATAAAGCCGCTTATAGGAAAAAACAGAGACGTTTTTTCGGATGCGGTCGTAATAAAACCGGATTTTAATTCTTATAAAGGAATAGCCTTTGCAAACGGAATACTTCCTTTTTATTCTAAAATAGATACCTATTATATGACGCTTGCGGTTGTGGACGAGGCGGCAAGACGAGTTATATCGGTAGGCGGAAATATCGAAGATATAAGCGGAGTAGATAATTTTTGCTGGCCCGACATAAGATACGATAAAAAAAATAATCCGGACGGCAAATTAAAAGCGGCAAAATTGGTTCGTTCTTGCATTGCGTTAAAAAAAATATGCTCGGCTTATAAAATCCCGCTTATTTCCGGCAAAGATAGCATGTATGCGGACGGGCAAATACCGGATCGGGACGGAAACATATATAAAATATCCGCGCCGGAAACATTATGCTTTTCTTCGGTAAGCATAGTAGATGATATAAGAAAATGCGTTACTATGGACTTTAAAAATTCGGAAGATATTATATATCTGCTCGGAAATACAAAAAATGAACTCGGAGGCTCCGCCTATTACGAGACGCTTGGTTATACAGGCTTAAATGTTCCGAAAACAGATAATTTAAAAAAATCTTTATCATTATATAACGCCCTTTGCGCCGCAATAAAAAAATCTCTTATATCTTCGGCTCGAGGCATATATAGAGGCGGGCTTGGGGTTCATCTTGCGCTTTGCTGCGCCGCAGGAGAAATCGGGGCGGAGATTGATTTAAATAAAATCATATCGCCAAAAAAGATAAGAAACAACGCTTTATTATTTTCCGAATCTTCGGGCAGATTTATAATAAGCGTAAAATCTGAAAATCAAAAAAAGATAGAAAGAATTTTTAAAGGGCTTCCTTGTTTTTGTATAGGTAGAACAACCGATGAAAAAAAATTTATTATAAAAGGAAGTAAAAACGAAAATATTGTTTCGATTAGCGTAGAGGATATAAAAGGCGCTTATAAAGAGGGAGACCTTGATTGTTAAAAAAAATTAATCGGAAAAAAGAATTATTATAAAAAGGTAAGGGAAATAATTAAGGGGTTTTTCACTTTGCTCGAAATAACGGGAAGTAATTTTTTTTTTATTATTTTGCCGGTTTTTATTTGTGTTTGTCCTGTCGATGAGAGCGGCAAGGAGAAATCCCTTTATTAAAACTATCAACCGAATTATTACGTTTAAACTTTTACTTTCTTATATAGGTAATTTTGTTACTATTAACGCAATTAAGTTTGACGTCATAATAACTAAAATACCCTTCCATTTCCGAACCTGCTTTTATAACCTGTAAAGTAAGGCTTCCGCAGCCTCTGCTTGTACGATTTTCGGATATTAAGTAGGCAACCAAATATCCGTCAAAAAAAAGCCCGCTTATTTTAAACGAGGTGGCTTTTGTATGTTTGCCGTTATTATCAATTTTAAATGCTTCGTCTATTCCGGTTATATTATGCCCTTTTTGGCGTAAATTCATTGTAATAAGATCGCTTCCGTCGCCATGCTTCATTTCATATTCCCATTGTCCTGATATATCCAACCCCCGATAAGTTATGCTTTGATACCAAGGAATTAAGAATTTTTTAAAAACAAAGCCAATAAAAAAAATCAGCATCGTAGTTAAAACGCCGCTGATCACCCCTATGACTATAGAAAAAGAGATATTGATTGAGTTTGTTTCCATTTATATAATATTTTAATTGAGTTTGTATAAAAGTTTGTATGAAAAGGAATTATGACGAATAAAAAGACTTATTTGCTTTGTTTTAAAAGCTTTTTATGTGTTTGCTTAATTCCGGTTTTAACCTTTTTTATATCTTCTACAAGTTCTAAATCTTCGGGCAGTATATTGCTTATCTGTTTGATTGTTTTTCTTACCTCTATTCCTGCTATTTCCGCTGCGGCTTCAAGCGGTTTCTGCCCTTTTATATTCTCTTTTTTTATTTTTAATTCGGTTTGGGTTAATCGAAATAGGTTGGCGGCAAGCTCCTCTTTTCCCATAAAATCTAATAATGTTCTTCCTTTTTTATAAAACCTTTTATAATCTTTAAGTTGATTTAAATTCATATTATATAAGCCTCTATAACCTGCATTTTGAAATAGAGGGTAATTGTAAATGTCTCTTTCGTTTACGGTTCCGCTTAATGTTTTCTCTCTATCCGTAACCTCGTTTCGTATTAAAACCCTTTCGATATTTTCGGCTTCTTCAAAATAATTTCTAAAACTTTCCGCTATAACAACAAAATAGGCTTGAGCTTGAGCCACCTTTGTTTTTTGAGGGTCTCCGTTCATTACCGCCAAATAGCAAGCAAATCTGGAAAGTTTATAATCTCTTTCTTTTTTGCCTTCTATATCGCGTTCCACCTGTTTGAAATTTTCCGAAACGTCAATATCTAAAGTCATACAGGCGGATATTGCTTTATTAATGATTTTTTTAAAGCCTGCATAATTTGAATACCCTAAAAAAGTCATTAAGTCTCTTGCATACCAATATGTTATATCATTGCTATGGCTGAAATTTTCAAAATTTGTTCTATTTTTATCGAAATGAAAAATTTCAAACTGATTATCCATTGTTATATCCTGTAGATTGTAAATATTATAAGGGGCTAACGGGTATATATTATAAAGTATTTTATTAATTTTAAGGGCAATTTTTATTTATAATTTTTAATATACTATACGATTTTTATTTTTATCAAGCCTTAAATCAAATTCGTAAAAAAGATAGCGATGCAATGAAATTAAATCAATTTTAAAAAAGGCATAACTCGAAAAACTAAATTTTACCTGAATACTTCTACATATTTTGATATTTTTATTCTTATTTTGCTTGTTTTAGCCAAAATAATACAAATAAAAGCTATAATAAAATATTATTTGCATATTCTATAGGTATTTTTCCTTTACAAAACAGGCGTCTTATTCTAATTATAATAACTTTGATAATTAACGTATATTATATGAAAAATAAATCGGATATTTCCGAAAAAAGTTATAAATTCAGTTGGATAAAGGAGAAAAAAACATGTGTAAACGCGGAGCTAAAAAAGGAATAAACGAAATACTTCAAAAGTATCCCGCCGCTTCCGAGTATCTTATATTTTTATTGCAAGATATACAGGAGGCTTACGGTTATATATCGGGCGAAAATATGGAAATAGTATGCGAACATATAAATGTTCCGATAAGCAGAGCATATTCCGTGGCGACCTTTTATAAATCTTTTAGACTCGAACCTAAAGGGGAACATGAAATCAAGGTTTGTTTGGGCACCGCCTGCCACCTTAAAGGAGGGGGGCGCTTGGCGGAGGAATTACAGCGTCGCATAGGCGTCGAACCCGGATGCACTTCAAAAGATATGCGTTATACGTTGGAAACGGTAAACTGCGTAGGCGCATGCGCTCTTTCTCCGGTTATGATAGTCGATGAAAAATATCATCCGAATACGAACGCAAAAAAGATCGGGAAGGTTTTATCCGAAATAGATAAAGAGGAGATAGGAGGAGGAGGAAATAGTGAAAGCTGCATTTAAACAAGCGGAGGGAAACGCCGATATTATGTCCTTGAATTCTTATGAAGAATTGAAAAACTTTCAAGATAAAATTATAGCTTCCCAAGATCCGAAAAAACCTGTTGTGGCAATCTGTTTTGGAACCGCATGCGCGGCAAACGGAAGTTTGGAGATTAAAGAGGCTATGCAGGAGGCTCTTGACGAAGCAGGGATAGAAGCGGATATAATTCCTTATATAAAGGCTACAGGTTGTCAGGGATTTTGTTCGAGAGGTCCTCTTATGGTTATTCGTCCTCAAGGGATATTTTATCAAAAGGTAAAAGCAAAAGATTGTAAAGATATAGTTGAGATGACCATAAAAAAAGGGGAGCCGGTTAAAAGGCTTTTATATAAAGATCCTAAAACAGGCAATGAAATTGTAACCGAAAAAGAAATTCCTTTTTATAAGCTTCAAAAAAGGATTGTGTTAAAAAATATAGGGACAATAGATCCTTGTAGTATAAACGATTATATCGGTTCCGGAGGTTATATGGCTTTAGGAAAAGCTTTGACTTCAATGAGTCCTGAACAGGCAGTGTCGGAAATTGAAAAATCCGGTTTAAGAGGCAGAGGCGGAGCAGGCTTTCCTACGGGCAGAAAGTGGAGATCCGCTCTTATGGCTATAGAAAAAAAAGGAAGACCCGTTTATGTAGTGGTTAACGGAGACGAAGGTGACCCCGGAGCATTTATGGATATGGCTATTATGGAAGGGGATCCTCATGCGGTTTTGGAAGGTCTGATATTAGGCGCTTACGCTTTGGGAGCGAAAAACGGTTATCTTTATGTAAGGGCGGAATACCCTCTTGCCATCAAACATCTTGAAATAGCTATGGAACAGGCAAGAAAATTAAGATTATTAGGAGATAATATCCTTAATTCCGGTTTTTCTTTTGACGTTAGAATTAACAAAGGAGCGGGCGCTTTTGTATGCGGCGAATCAACGGCGTTATTTACCTCTATAGAGGGAAAAGCGGGCAACCCCCGTCCTAAATATGTTCGTTCCGTAGAGGAGGGTTTATGGGGAAGACCTACGGTTTTAAATAATGTGGAAACTTGGGCAAATATTCCTAAAATAATAGCAAACGGCGCAAAATGGTATTCGGGGATAGGAACTCCTTCGAGTACCGGAACAAAAGTTTTTTCTTTAGTCGGAAAAATTAATAATGTCGGATTAGTCGAAGTCCCTATGGGTTCTCCTTTGGATACTATAGTGGAAGAACTCGGCGGAGGCGTTCCCGGAGGCGAGCCTTTTAAAGCTGTGCAAACCGGCGGCCCTTCCGGCGGTTGTCTTCCTTATCATCTAAAGGGCAGTCCCGTTGATTTTGATTCCCTGACAAAAGTAGGTTCAATGATGGGGTCCGGCGGAATGATTATAATGGATAAAAAGGACTGCGTAGTTGACATAGCGCTCTATTTTCTACGTTTTTTAGAAGAGGAATCCTGCGGAAAATGCATACCTTGCAGACTTGGACTTACAAGAATGCGCGAGATATTAGAAGATTTTTCCAAAGGAAAAGGTTCTAAAGAGGATATTAAAGCTTTGGAAAGCTTGGCGCAGGCTATTCGGGACGGAGCTTTATGCGCTTTGGGAACAAGCGCTCCGAATCCGGTATTAACAACATTAAGATACTTCAAAGAGGAATATCTTGCTCATATAGAAGAAAAAAAATGCCCCGCAGGAGTATGCAAAGATTTAATAACTTACGAAATAGACGTTAAACTTTGCACGGGCTGCAGAAGCTGTAAATCTCAATGCCCGCAAGGGTGTATTAGCGGAGAAAAAAAGAAGCCGCATATAATAGACGCAGAAAAGTGTATCAGATGCGGCATATGTATGGATACTTGCAAGTTCAACGCGATAATGGTTTATTAAATTTCATCTGATAGAATCAGGATATTTTCCGTTAAAAAAGGATAAGATATCCGCTGTACGGAGAATACGGAGGCGCAACATAATGATTCGTTTTAAAATTAACGATAAAGAGGTTAAGGCGCGGAAAGGATGGACAATCCTCGAAACCGCAAGAGAATATAATATCGAAATACCGACTCTTTGTTTTCACGAGGCGGTAGCTCCAAGCGGCGCATGCAGACTTTGCATGGTGGAATTAAGAGAAGGAGATTGGTCTAAAACCGTAGCGTCTTGTATATATCCGGCGCAGGAAGGGCTTAACGTATATACCGAAACCGATAAAATAAGCAATATCCGGAGATGGATATTTGAAATGCTTCTTTCCACATGTCCCGCAAGTTTCGAAATAGCCGATATGGCGAAAAAATACGGGGTAACATCCACAAGATTTGCAATAAAAGATCCGACCGAAACCTGCATCTTATGCGGACTTTGCGTAAGAATATGCGAAGAGGCGGTAGGATTATCCGCAATATCGATAGTCGATAGAGGAGTTCGTAAAAAAATAGGCGCTCCTTTTATGGCGCCTACGGACGTATGCGTAGCCTGCGGTTGCTGCGTTACGGTATGTCCTACAAGCAAAATGGAGAGCATATTCGATAATGTTCGCAAAAAAAGTATTTCGACGGTTTATTAGACAAGGAGAAAAAAATGAATAACAATCCGAAAACCGGCGTTTTTATATGCAAATGCGGTCAAAAAATAGAACCGAAAATAGATTTAAATATAATTGATAATAAATTAAAAAAGGACGCCGCTATTTGTTGCAGCCAAATAATGCCTTATCCTTGTTTAAAGCCGGGCATTGAAAAGATAAAAGAGGCGATAGCGGATAATAATTTAAACCGCATAGTTATAGCGGGCTGCGAAGAACGGCTTATGCTTAAAAAATTCGAGAATGAATTAAAAGATACGCCGATTACCAAAAAAAGAATAAAAATTGTTAATATCAGAGGGCATGTCGCTTCCGTATCGGATATTAGTCCCGAATTAAAGGCGATAAAAAGCATAAAGTTAATAAAATCGGCGGCAGCTGATATTAATGCCTTAAAACCTGTGAAAAGAGAGAGCGCAAACGTGGAAGGTCGGGTTATGATACTGGGAGACGGAGCCGCTTTATATTCGGCGGCTGCGGAGCTTCTTGCAAACGGTCATAAATGTATTTTATCCGATTTTATCGATGATTATGATAAAGCGTTTGAAAATATCGGAAATAAGTATCCCGGGGATAGAGATCAGGATAAATTTATAGAAAACGCAATCGAAAAAATAAAAGAGGACCCTAACGCCGAAATTATAAAGGAAGGCAAAATTAAAAACATATTCGGCGTTACCGGCGGATATGGAATATCGGTTGAAAATTTTGGAAACGAAGAAGATACAATATATTCGGTTTCCGCCATAATAGTCTGTTTGGACGGAGATCTTCAGTCCGCCTCGCCCGAATGTAAAGAGAAAAGCGGATCCGTAATTAGTATGGATAAAATCGAAAAATATATAAATGAAAACGGAGCGTTAAACAAAAAAATAGTATTTTTAATCAACGATTACGAAATAGAACAGCCGGAATTTGCAAAACTTTCTATTAAATCGGCTTGGAAAATTTCAAAGCGAATCAGAGAAAGCTACCATAATTCCGAGGCGACAATATTATTTAATCATAAAATTCCTATTCCCTTAACCCCGGAGGAGCGAAAACTGAGCAGAGAATTAAAAATATCTTGGATACCGTATTCGGACATAACGCCTCCTATACTGCAGCAGGGATATATTGTTTATTGCGATCCGAAAACAAACATAGAAAAAGATATATCTTTTGATTGGACGGTATTATCTCCCAAAAGAGACATAGGAGCCAAATCCGCAGAAACAATAAGACTTATTAATTCATCTTATATTAAAGGAGAATTAATATTTTCGGCGGATCCTAAAGTTCGTCCCGAAATGATAGGATGCAAAGAGACTTACGTTGCCGGAAGCGCATTTTATCCGTGCGATTTAAGTCGCTCTTTAACTCAAGGCAGACAAGCGGCAAGAAAAGTTTCGGATATGTTGAAGGAATCGCCCTTAAAACGTCTTAGAATACCTGATGTTATAAGCTTCATAGACCCGGAAAAATGCGTTGCATGCGGACTTTGCGAACAGCTTTGCGAAAACGGGTCCATAAGCGTGTCTCAAGCGGAAGGAGGCGCTTTAACAAGAATAATAGACCCTATGCGCTGCAGCGGAGGCGGAACATGCGCCGCATCCTGCCCGTATAATGCGATAACCCTGCAAAATAATAGCTGCGAGCGTCAAGAAAACGGAATTTCCGTATTGGCAAGTCAGATGGAATCGGATCAGGTAATAGCGCTTACATGCGCGTGGGCGGGAACTCCGGCGGCTGATAATGCTGGTACAAAAGGGATCAAATACGACGACAGAGTGCATATTATTCCTATTACATGCGCCGGGCAGCTTGACCCCTCGATATTTGCAAAAGCTTTTGTTTCCGGCGCGCCCGGACTTATAATAATAGGATGCGATCCGAATGCATGCCATCACTCTTACGGCATAGATCATGCTTGGAGTCGAGTAAACGCAATAAAAAAACTTTTTACAATAAGCGGAATCGACAGACGAAGAATAGCTTTGGCGCATACCGATATAAAAAGAGTCGAAAATTTTGCGGTTATAATCGATCATTTTGTTAAAACCATAGAAAATTTAGATCCCATTCGTAGAACCGCTTCAATCGAGGCAAAATTAAACTGCATATACGATGTAATAAAATATAACAGCCGCATAAGACATATGATAGCCTCAAGCTTAAGACTGCCTTACGAACATAATTACAGAGGCGACGATACGCAGGTATTAGATTATGATAAAGACCTTACAAAAGCTTTACGGGAAGAATTTTTAAAAACAAGGATAAAATATCTTTTTAAAACCGAAAAAGCCATTTTTACTTTAGACGACCTTGAAAAAATATTGGATGAAGAAAAAAAGGATATTTCAAAAAGTCTTATGGAACTGATTGAAGAGGCTTTAATAGGGTGCGAATACAAAGAGCGGGAGCCTCTATTTTCTATAAAATCTTAATGATTTTGGGTTTACGGTAGAGGCGTTGCATTGCGACGCCTCTATTTTTTTTAAAAGCCTCTTACATAAAACCTTCAAAAAAATTTATATACCAATTAATCAAAGCATCGCCGAAAAAAATATATAATAAAGCGCCGGCGGATAAAAAAGGGGCAAAAGGAAGCGAAACCGGATTTTGCGCTTTGGTAGGCATAAAAGAGGTTATCGATAAAAAACGCCGTAAAAGTTCCGAATCCTTTTTTTTCATAATAATCAAAACAAGCGTTCCCGTAATACTGCCGGATAAAGAACCTATAATAACGGCAAACAATACCCCTTTAAAACCTATAAAAGCGCCGATCATAGCTAAGAGTTTAATATCTCCTTCGCCAATACCGTTTTTTTTTGCGACCGCTTTATAAATTGCGGCTACAAGCGTAAGAAGCGCCGCGCCGGTTAGGATTCCTAAAAAAGAGTCAAAAGGCTTAATTATTTTTAAAACAAAAGAAAAAGCAAAACCTATTAAAATAAAAGGAATGGTTATGGAATTGGGAATTATGCCGCGTTGAAGATCTATAAAAGATATTATAATAAGCAGGCTTGTAAAAAGAAAAAAAAATGCAAAATCCGGCGAAAAGCCGAATCTTAAGAAATATAATAAAGCAAAAAATCCGGTTAACAGCTCTACCGTTATATATAAAAAGGATATTTTTTTTTTGCAAAAAGGGCATACTCCTTTAAGAATAATATAACTTATTATCGGAATATTATGATAAAATTTAAGATAAGTTTTACATTCGGGGCAAAAGGAGCGGGGCGCGACTATCGACCTGTTTTGCGGAAGCCTGTAAATACAGACGTTAAGAAAACTGCCGATATAGCCGCCTAAAATAAAAAATAGTATTGCAATCATATTGATTAGATTATAATAAAACTCGTTTCTAAAAGAAACTATTGATAAATATTAAATAACATTAGTTGAATTCCAAACATAATAAAGTATGATTATAAAAATATAAAGAAAATAATAAAGTTTCTCGCTTTATAAAACGGAACGAAAGATAATTTGTTTTGCCGTTCGTCTTAAAGCAGCAAAGCGGGAATAAAGATTAGAACAAAAATATCAATGCAAGAAATAAACAGATGAAAAAAGAAAAAAATCAGGAGATTATTATATGACTATATCTATAACAGACACGGATCCCATACTAAATTTTGCCGAAGAGGATTTAGATAAAATATCTAATGTTATGCCTCTGCTTCCGGTAAGAGATATAGTTGTTTTTTCGGATATGCTTTTTCCGCTTTTTGTAGGGCGAGATAAATCGATTAACGCTGTGGACGGGGCTATATCAAAAGATAATTTTATCTTTTTGGCGACGCAAAAAGATGCGGAAATAGACGATCCCAAAGCCGATTCGATATTTACTATGGGAACCGTATGCAAAATATTGCGCGTAATTAAAATTCCCAACGGACAAACAAAACTTCTTGTTCGCGGGATTGTAAGAGCTCAAATATTAAAATATAGAAAAAAAAGAAAATTTTTTATGGTTGAAGTCCAAATCATAAAGGAGCCTAAAGTATCGGCGAAAGATATTGCAAGTCAGGCTCTTATGCGAACGGTTTGTCAAAACTGCGAAAAGATTCTTCATATAAACGGAGAAATGAACGGGGAGATATCGGCGCTTCTTGCCAAAATAACCGAGCCGGGCAAACTTGCGGATATAGTCGCTACAAATTTGAGATTAAGAAACGAAGAATGCCAAATGATTTTGGAAATAATAGACCCTATAAAGCGTCTTAAAAAAGTAAACCGATTTCTTTCAAAAGAGGTTTCGCTTTCCAAAATGCAGGCGAAAATACAGGCGGACGTTAGAGAGGAAATTACAAAAAGTCAGAGAGATTATTTTTTAAGAGAGCAGGTGCGGGCAATTAACAAAGAGCTTGGGGAAACGGATGAGAAATATGAAGAGATAATCGAATACGAAAAAAAGATAAAAAAGGCAAAAATGCCCGAACATGCATTAGAAGAGGCGGAAAAACAATTAACCCGTTTGGAACAGATGCATCCGGAAGCTTCGGAAGCCTCTACCGTAAGAACATATTTGGACTGGCTTGTAGAGCTTCCATGGAGCAAATATACAAAGGATAATTACGATATAAAAAAATCGAAAGCAATTTTAGATAAACATCATTACGGATTATCGGATATTAAAGATAGAATTATAGAATATCTTAGCGTTAAAAAATTAAATCCGGACATGAAAGGTCCCATTTTATGCTTTACAGGACCTCCTGGCGTAGGCAAAACATCTTTGGGCAAGGCAATAGCAAAATCTATGAAGCGCAAGTTTGTCCGCATATCTTTGGGAGGCATAAAAGACGAAGCTGAAATAAGAGGACACAGAAGAACATATATAGGCTCCTTGCCCGGAAGAGTTTTACAAAGTTTAAAACAATGCAACAGCTCGAATCCGGTTTTTATGATGGACGAAATAGATAAAATAGGCGCCGATTTTCGAGGCGATCCGGCTTCCGCTTTGCTTGAAGCGCTTGATCCGGAGCAAAACTCCGAATTTAGCGATCATTATGTAAACCTTAACTTCGATCTTTCCAAAGTAATGTTTATACTTACCGCAAACGTAACCGATACAATACCTCCGGCTCTTCTCGATAGAATGGAATTAATAGAATTATCCGGCTATACCGAAGAAGAGAAGGTTGCGATAGCAAAACGTCATCTTATACCAAGACAAAAAGAGGACGCCGGGCTTAAAAGAAGAAAAATAACCGTAAATGAAAAAGCCTTATTCGCTATAATCAACGGCTATACCTCCGAAGCCGGAGTAAGAAATCTTGAAAGACAGCTAAACAAAATATTTAGAAAAATCGCAAGAAAAACGGTAGAAGGAAAAAAAGGCGCTTTAAATATAACCGAAAGCGGATTAAAAAATTATCTCGGGCTGCCGAAATATTATCCGGAAATGGATAAAGAGGAAAGCCAAGTAGGAGTGGCTACAGGGCTTGCATGGACGCAAACCGGCGGCGAAGTTCTTTATATAGAGGTTTCTTTGATTCCGGGCAAAAACGAATTAATAACAACGGGACAGCTCGGAGACGTTATGGAAGAATCCGCAAGAGCCGCGGTAAGTTACGCCAGAGCGCATTTAGAAGATTACGGTTTGAAAAAGAATTTTTTTGAAAATACCGATATTCATATACATGTTCCGGCAGGCGCAATACCAAAAGACGGACCTTCGGCGGGCGTAGCTATGGCTACGGCTCTTATTTCTGCCTTAAGTTCAAAGCCGATTTCAAAAGACGTCGCTATGACCGGTGAAATAACCTTAAGAGGAAGAGTTCTTCCTATAGGCGGATTAAAGGAGAAAACTCTCGGAGGTTTGCGCGCGGGGATAAAAACAATAATTATTCCGAAAAAAAACGAGCAGGAGATTGAAAAGCTTCCGGATAAAGTTAAAGAAAAAATACGGTTTGTACCGATTAAAAATATGGACGAGGCGCTTAAAACGGCGTTTGACGTATAAAAAATTGAAAAAATCAGATTATTTTGTTCTATCGTTTGATACTACAACCTTTAACGCAAGCTTATCGGTTTTGAAAAATTTTTCGGTTATTGCGCAAATAAAAGATACAAGCAAAACAACCCATTCTACGCGCATTCTAAAATTAACCGAAAAGGTTTTGGAGCAAGCAAAAGTCGGTTTATTCGATATATCCGGAATAGGAGTTTGCGCCGGCCCCGGCAGTTTTACCGGAGTAAGAATAGGGCTTGCTTTTGCAAAAGGGCTTGCTTATGCGCTCCGAATAAAAATGGCGGGCGTTTCAAGCCTTAAAGCGCTTGCGGCTCCTTTGGTTACGGACATATTAATATGTCCCGTAATAGACGCTTATAGAAATCAGGTATATTTTGCCGGATATAAATATCGGAATAATATTTTAACTCTTCAAATAAAAGAGCAAGCCGGTTCCATAGAAGATATTGCAAAACATATAAAAGAGCCCGCTTTATTTGTAGGGGACGGACTTGTCGCTTATAAAGAAAAAATAAAATCAATATTTAATGAATCCGCAAAATTTGTTTCGGATGATTTTAATACGATTAAAGCCGAATATATAGGAAAACTTGCGAAAAAACCTCTTTTAAAAAATAAAGACAACCTCTACGACGTCAGTCCCGTTTATATAAGAAAGCCGGATATAAGGCAAAATAAGCCGCTTATAAATTAAAAGGGGCAAAACATATTATGATTTGCGGACTTATACGCATATATAGATAGATTTCAATACAATGATTTAACAAGATTTGTTGGACTGAGTAATAAGCGTATGCCGATTTAAATCAATTCGGCTATGTCCGAGTTTGTTTGCTCCGCTTTTTGCTTGTTGTCTCGGATTTTCGGCTTTGTTTTTCTAAAAGTGTGAAAACTCAAGCTGCGCTATGCGCAGCTTTCAAATAGTTCACACTTTTTTACGCAAAACCAGCCGAAAATTATTTCCTCGACAACAAGAGCCGCTACGCAAATAAACTTCGGACATATCCTTTCTTAAGCATTCTTTATGGCATACTTTTACAATCAATTTATAGTAATCAGGCTGTAATACTATTTTTTCGCATACGCATATTAAAACTATGGCTTTTACGCAATAAAAAATCGGTCATAAAAATCAGGTTGACGCTTTTAGCGCAATTTATTAAATGCAGCCTATTATAATAAAGAATAGCCGCAAAAGAAAACAAATCGCGGTAAAGGCATAAGTCAATAATAAAGGGATTTCTCCCTTCGGTTCGAAATGACGGGGGAAATTTAACATAAGTTATTTTTGCTTGTCATTTCGACGAGCGGAGCGAGGAGAAATCCCTTAATGAAAAGCGAGGAAGTAATAACAGAGCGATAAATAACAGGTTGATTTTTTATACCTTTTATTAAGTTTTTCAGTATCGACTATATTATAGTTATGAAGCAAAAAGATAACATCTACGGCATAAGACAAAAAGAGATAAAAAAGTTTAAATTCAACAAAAAGGTAGCCGAAGTTTTTGACGACATGATACGGCGTTCTGTTCCGCTTTATTCCGAAATAATAGATAAAGAGGCAAAAATAGCGGAAAAATTTTATACAAAAGATACTTATATATACGATTTGGGATGTTCTACCGGCAATTTTTGTTCCGCTTTTTCCGAAATTTTTTATAATAGACCTTTTAAAATGATATGCGTAGATAATTCGGAGCCCATGCTTGAGATTTGTAAAAACCGAATAAAAGATACCGATAACATTAAATTTGTCCGCAAAGATATTCTTAAAATAGACTTAAAAAAGTCCTCCGTAATAGCGGCGAACTTTATATTTCAATTTTTGCCGGTTGAAGCAAGAAAGATTATGATAAAGAAAATTTACGATGCTCTTATTCCCGGAGGAATACTTTTAACCGCGGAAAAAATTATACATCAAAAAGAGGATATATCTAAACTTCAACAGGATTTTTATTATAAATTAAAAGAGGAAAACGGGTATTCCAAGCTTGAGATAAGCCAAAAAAGAGAGGCTTTGGAAAATGTTTTAATACCGGAAACAATTTCGGATCATAACCGACGTTTTTTAAAAGCCGGTTTTCAAAAAACGGACATTTGGCTTAAATGGTTTAATTTTACGGCGTTTATATGTATAAAATAGAGAGCATTGAGGATATAATTTCGGATAATTTTTTTGAGACGGTTAATATAAAAAATCGTCAAGAATATCGGAATAGGCTTTTAAAGCTTATAGAGGATAAAAAAAAATATATATTAACCGAAAACGGCAACGCTCCGAAATATCTTAAGGCACTAGAGGAGATGCCATCCGTAAAGCCTATTACGCTTGATCTTTGTTCGGATCGGATAAAAATAGGAAGTAATTCCGATATAAGCAAACAAGATAGAAACAGCCTTATAAAATCTCTTTATAAGCTTATGCCGTGGCGTAAAGGACCTTATAGGCTATTCGGAATAGATATAGATTCCGAATGGGAATCTCATCTTAAATGGAACAGAATAAAAGATAAAATCGCGCCGCTTAAAAACAGGCGGGTTTTGGATATAGGAAGCAGTTCCGGATATTATATGTTTAAAATGGCAGCTTTAAAACCTAAAATCGTAATAGGGCTTGAGCCGTATCTTACCTTTTACTTTCAATATAAAGCGCTAACGCGTTATATAAACCTGCCTAATATATTTTGTATTCCCGCAAAATCAGAGGAGTTTCCCATTATGGAAAACTATTTTGACTCTATTTTTTGCATGGGAATACTTTATCATGCCCGCTCCCCCGTAGATTTTTTAAAACGCATTAATAAAAGCTTAAAAAAAGGCGGAGAAATAATATTGGAAACCCTTATAATAGAAGGCGATGATTCAAAAGCTTTTTTTCCGGAAAAAAGATATGCGCAAATGAACAACATATATTTTTTGCCTACAATATTATGTCTTAAAAACTGGCTTAAAAGAGCCGGTTTTAAAAACATAAGAATAGTTGATATTACAAAAACAACAGTAAAAGAACAAAGAAAAACCGATTGGGTTAACACTCAATCGCTTGAAGATTTTTTAGATAAAGATGATTTTAATAAAACCGTAGAAGGCTATCCGGCGCCTATAAGAGCCGCTGCTCTCGCTAATGCGATATAAAACCGTTTATGCTTAGAATGCAGGTTTTTCAGCATCAATTAAATTATGTATAACAGAGACTTAATATTATCCATAGATAACGGAACTCAGAGTTTAAGGGCTATGCTTTTTGATTCCGCCGGAAATATTGTAATAAAAGAAAAGGTTGAATTTGCCCCCTATTTTTCGGAAAAGCCGGGTAGGGCGGAGCAAGACCCGCAAATATTTTGGAACGCCCTATGCGCCGCGTGTAAAAAAATATGGCAAAAAGGGGATTATCAAAAAAGAATAGCCGGAGCCGCGCTTACTACTCAACGAGCGACCGTAGTAAACGTAGATAAAAATGGGGAGCCTTTAAGACCCGCAATAATATGGTTAGACCAAAGAAAAGCCGGAGCAATACCAACTACAAGCAAAGGCTTGGAGGCTTTTTTAAAAATAACCGGAATAAACAAAACAGTAGAACCTTTTCGGCAAAAAGCAAAAAGTAATTGGATAAAATATAATCAAAAAGATATTTGGGATAACACTTATAAATATCTGCTTTTATCAGGGTATCTTACATATAAGCTTACCGGAGAGTTTAAAGATTCGTCGGCATGCCAAGTCGGTTATCTTCCTTTTAATTATAAAAAAAACAAATGGGAGAAAAAACAGAATTGGAAATGGAAAATATTAGGGCTTGAGCCTAATTTAATGCCGAAATTATACAACCCTGGCAAAGTAATTGGCGTAATTACAAAAAAGGCTTCTCAAGCTTCCGGGATTCCGGAAGCGATTCCGCTTATAGCCTGCGCCGCGGATAAAGCATGCGAAGTATTGGGAACCGGAAGCGTTACTCCGAACGCCTGCTGCATAAGCTACGGAACAACCGCCACAATAAACATAACCGAAAAAAAATACATAAAACCCTCCTTTTTACTTCCGGCATATCCTGCGGCAATACCGGAACATTATCTTTTGGAAGAGCAGATATATCGGGGGTATTGGATGATCTCTTGGTTTAAAGAGGAATTCGGATATAAGGAGAAACTTAAAGCAAAACAGCTTTGCGTTGCGCCGGAAGTTTTATTCGATAAACTTATAAAAGATATACCGCCCGGATCCATGGGGCTTATGCTCCAACCGTATTGGACGCCCGGGATTAAATATCCGGGACCCGAAGCAAAAGGGGCGGTTATAGGCTTTGGAGACGTTCATACAAAAGGATATTTTTATAAAGCAATACTCGAAGGTTTGGCTTACGGGCTTAGAGAAGGCAAAGAAAAATTGGAAAAAAGAACAAAACAAAAGACGACAAAACTTTATATTACGGGCGGAGGCTCCCAAAGCGATCAAACAATGCAAATAACCGCGGATATTTTCGGGATGAATGCTACAAGAGGAAGCGTTTATGAAACTTCCGGGTTAGGCGCGGCAATTATAGCCGCGGTAGGATTAAATTTACATAAAGATTGGTATAGCGCGATAGAGGCTATGACTGCAACCGGAGAGGTTTTTAAGCCGAGCCGTAAAAATTATGATATATATAACAGGCTTTACCAAAAAGTTTATAAAAAAATGTATAAAAGATTAAAGCCTTTTTATAAGGATATAAAAAAGATTACCGGGTATCCTTAATAATTATTACGATCTCGGCTCAATTAACCGTTTAAAGAATTAATGCAGGCTAAAAACGTTTAATTTTTAGCTGTTTTTTCCGGCGTTTGGTCAATAAACGGCATATCTTGATCTTTACTATGCTGGGTATGATACTTTCCTAAAGGCATAGAGGTTAACGCTTGATAGTTTGCCTGACGGGCATATGGCACATAATCTGCTATGGCGGAACTTACGGCGGTTATAATGACTTTTGCCACTAAACCCGCAACCCCTGCGCCTGTATCACCGCCTGATAAATCAACGACTACCGTGCCTGTATATTTCCATAATGTTTGATCTGACGTTGTTGATTTTAATTTACAATCAATGGAAACGGTTAAGGTTGACGCTAAAATCATATAGCTCAAATCCCATTTTTTAATTGTTGTAAATAATACGGCGTCCGCGCCAAAGTATTCCTTAAATTTTGCCAAAGGCATATTAACTAAAAGTTCGGAATCGTATATCCCTTCCATTTTTAAAATATCGGCGGTGATTGGGTAAGGGAATGTGTAATAACCGGAAAACGCTAATGGCTCTTGTATGGTAGTCGAGTAATATTCTTTTGCGTCTGCAGCCGTTGATTCATTCATTGGCGGTAATATAAGTATAGATGCCGGTTGCTCTTCATACATCCGAGGAAATTCTGCCAACTTTGTAGACATAGTAGCGCAAGCCGGCATTAAAAACATTATCAATATGCCAAATATTAAATAGTTCTTTGTTTTCATTTAATCCTCTGTTCTAGTTATTATTTTTTGAATTTGTTTTTGTTTCCGCATTTTGAATTAACCTGTCCATCAAATGTTTAGATTCCGGATATAAATGGGACTCGGTATTAAAAAGCCTAATTGCTTCTTTAACTTTATTTGCTTTTAGATGAATATATCCCAACTCCGCATAAATTCCGGGAGGCACGCGTAGGTTTTTTGTTTTTGATTCGGCAATAATTTTTTCAAGTTCTTGTTTGTGGCTAATAAGCGATTCTTCATTTTGATTTTTTTGATAATTATACAGCGTATTAGAATAATTGCCGAAATAGTACATTTTTTGCTTAACGCATCCCGCAAAAAAAATAAACGTTAGGAGCAATCCGAATAATAAAGTATGTTTTTTCATGGTATTTGAATCTCCTTAGTAATTCCGTTTCCAATCAAAATAATTCTATTGACAACTTCTACGCCTGATTTTTTTATTATAATAGTATGTTTTCCGGGCGAGATTTGATAATGAGTTTGCCTGATTCTATTATTATTGTTTTCATTTACATTGTTTCCTATGGGGGCTGGTTTATCTATCTCAATCGGATCAAGATTATCAATATAAGCTATTGCATTTTGAACGTTTCCCGTAAAGCGGAGGAAACTTGCAGGTTCTTTATTCAAAACGCCTTCATTGATGCCGCATCCGCCGCATAAAAGTAGAGGGATTAAACATACGTAGCCGATTATTTTATATAACATAACATTTTCTTCCTTAAATTAATTTTCTTGAATAAACAGTTGGTTAAATGCTTTAGAAACGATATATTTTTCAAAATTTCCATCAATAATTTCACACAAAGTAACTTCGGTTTCAGGAGTATCTCCTACGGACATAACAGCTTTTATTTTGCCTATTTGCCTACCGGGAAGAGTAATCATCATATTGGTTTGAGGATTTTTAACTTTTTTACCTTCTTTCATTACTTTAAATACATCTCCGACATTAATATTTTGCAATTTTCCTCCGGCAATAATAAGTTTTCCATCTTCGAATCCGAGAATATAACTTTTCCATGGGCGGTCAAGAAGATTTTCTATAATATTGGAAGCTAAATTTGTTATTGCCGCATCTAACGCCTTATCATTAATTGCAGAGTTATACCCTGCGCGTCCGCCTACGCCGAATACTGTGCCTGCTTCCGAAAATGCTTCCCCTTCTCCTTCCTCCGAATATAATATTTGGCCGGAACGCACCTCAATGAGTCTTACGTGTACTTTCGCAAACGCAATCTGTTTTTTAGTGCGGCTAAAAATACCTACTTCCCCTTGGTCTTTTCTTCCAAATTCCGTAACGGAACCAACAATTAAGTAGTCTGCCATATTTTTTAAAGGTTGATAATTCTCCATAGCCAACTCTTTGGTTATTTTGTCAAGGTCAGCTCTTTCTATTAGGATGAATTTGTTAGTCGCTATAAGTTTTGAAGATAATATATCTACGGCTTGCTTGCCAATTCGATCATTATTGTCGTCAATAAAAAAGCTCTGACCGTATTTAGTCTCATTAGTAAAACGAGCAATAGCGATTTTACGCTTTAACCCTTTTTTATTTCCAATATTTGCTTTTTTATGTTGAATGGTTTTGCTAATTTTTGTTTTTTCGTCAATTGTTTTTATCTCAGGTTTTTCAACCATTGCGCATGAAGACAGTAATGCTGCGAATAATATAGCGAGAAATATACGGCGTATTTTTTTCATACTATTTTTTCCCTTTCTTATTTTAGTTAGAGTTTTCTCATAATAATTTTTTTATAGAGGCTTTTATAGCTAATACATTTTTATTCCTTAATATCATCAATATCAGCCCAATCAATAGATTTTTTCGGGTCATAATTTATCGGTTTGTTTTTTATCATTTCACATATTTCGAAATATTCGGGCATTTTTTCAAAATTTGTAAGCTATTCATATGCTTGAAACGGCAGTAAAGCGGCGGCTATATGATTTTTATCTTTTAACCTTATTCCAATCTCTTTGTCTAATTCTGCCGGTTTGATAATATGTAGATACTAGTTCGATAAAATCCTTAAAATCTTCATTCTCTTTTGTTATTCTATCTACGGACTGCCAATCTACGTTCGCTTTTGCTTTTGCAGGCAAAAATATTTCGCTTTCGCTGGGATCTTCCGGATTAAGAATAATAACGCCTATTCCGTGCAGTGCGGATAACATTCTTAATTCTTGTTCAATATTATTGGTTATTGAAGGCGCAACCAAATATCCTTCGTTTGCCCAGCTTGAATTGCTTACCGCCTGAAAAAAACTTTTTCGGAGGTTTGATCCGTTAAGCTCTTTTTTTACTTCAAAAGACATGAAGCTAACCCGCTGCCCCGCCCCATGCTTTACGCATGTTCTAATCAGATTGTTCCAATCTTTGTCAATCGGTTTAATTGCCACAATATCCGGATGCAGCCATTGATTGCCTCCGCCTCTATAGCTATTTTTGGAACGCTTTTCGTCTATTCGTTGGCAAAATAAGTCGAGTTCGTTTTTAAGATAATCTATAAGCAGGGGATATAAGTCATGTTCCGTAACCTTGTCTTTTGATACAAAAACGGGTTTATCGCTATTTTCGACAATTTCGGATTCCATAAAAGATATATCGTTATTTATATTGTCCGGGTCATACCAAAAGAGACGCGGGCGCGGTTTATCCATACAAAAGATATGTAAATTTTTTTTTAGAATTGGTTTTTTATGCGTTCCTATTTCGGCGACTATTTGTTGAATAAATGCGTTATCGTTTTCAAATCTGGGGTTTGCCCTTTTTTCCTTATAATCTTCGGCATATATTTTTGTAATCTGTTCTGCAATTTGGCGGGCTGTAAATTTTTCATTTGGATTTGCTTTAAGCAGGTTTTCTACTTTTTGCGGTAGCGATATTTTTTGCATAAGTTGTTCCTTTTTTATGCTGTTTATAATTTACGGTTATTAAGATTTATATTACCGCTTTATTTTTAACGATTCGAATTATAATCCTGTTTTTTTTCGCTTATTTTATGTAAGTATCAAACTTTCGGATAACAACTAATATTTTATTTAAATTGAATCAATAAGTTATTTTAAAAAACATATAAAGAGGCAATATGTTTTAAATCAATCCGAAAAAATTTTAGACTTCTTATACAAATATTTAATATTATAGCTTGTATCATATTATAATATATGCTATTTCCGATTGATTTTAATTTAATTAATCAAGGAGGTAAAAGTCAATGAAATCTTGCTCTAATATGATACTTTCTTTTATACCAGCGTTAATACTCGGCATAGCTTTACAGTTTTTTTTAATAAAAGCCGAAGCAATAGACGCCCCCGAAAAGGCGGCTTTTGAATTTTTAAGCATGTATTATAAGGTTGATCCGAACATGGAACAAAGGCTTTGCAAAGCGGAGGTTATGGATGGAGAAATCAATAAAGTTCAAGAATATGTTAAGTCTATTCATGAAGAGGCAAAAGCAAGAGGATATTCGCCAAATTATATGACGTATACCCTTTTTCATGCCGAAAAATACAGAATAAATCAAGACGACTCGCATGTAGAGGTAAAAATAGAAGCCCGCAAAAGACGCTTTATAAGAAGCCCTTATCCTTATGTCGCAGGACTTTTTGGATTGGGAAAGATGGAAAAGATAGAGCATGAGCTTAAAGTGGTAAAAGAGGACGGAAAATGGAAAGTTTGCGAGTTTAATCTGCTATAAAAAAACGGAATAAAAATAATGATAGAATTAAAAAGCGAAAGAGTCCAAGAGATAAAAACGGACGCTCTTATAATACCTGTTTGCGAAGATAAGGATATATATTCTGCGAAAAATAAAATGTTTTTTCCAAAGGGTTTATCGGAATATAAAGAATTTTCCGGCAAAGAAGGGGATAAAATAGCTTTTTACGGCATGTCGAATATTGCGGCGGATAGGATTATATTATTAGGCATAGGCAAGTTTTGCGACATAACCGAAGAAACCTTTAGAAAAACCGCAGGCAAGGCGGTTAAGGATGCTATTGCAAAAGGCTTTGAAAATATCGCCGTTCTTATTCCGGACGCAAAAAAGCTTGAAATAGGGGCGGAAGCGCTTATAAAGGCGACAGGCGAGGGCGCATATCTCGCAAATAATATCTTTTTAGAATATAAAAGTAAAAAAGAGAAAAAACCCTTAAAAAAGATTTATCTATCCGCAAAGCCTGAAAATGTTACGCAGGTTAAAAAACTTTTTGCGCAAATTAAAACCGTTTGCGACGGGACATTAATGGCAAGAAAATGGGCGAACACTCCTTCCAACGATAAAAAGCCTAAAACATTTGCCGCTTCCATAATAAAAGCCGCGAAACAAGATAATATAAAAACAACCCTTTTGTCCGAAAAAGAAATTTCCAAATTAAAAATGGGCGGCATACTTGGAGTCGCGTTTGGAAGCGAAGAAAAGCCGTTTATGGTTATATTGGATTATAATCCCGAAGGGGCAAAAGAGACTTACGCCTTTGTAGGCAAAGGGGTTACATTTGATTCCGGCGGCATTAATTTAAAGCCGGGTTCCGGACTTGAAGGAATGAAATTTGATATGTGCGGAGCGGCAGCCGCGGCGGCAGCCGTAATAACCCTTGCAAAATTAAAAAGCAAATATCGTATAATAGCGGCTATTCCTATTGTAGAAAACATGCCTTCCGGAAACGCTTTGCGTCCCGGAGACGTTATAAAGTCTTTTTCCGGCAAAACAATAGAGGTAGGCAATACGGACGCGGAAGGAAGGCTTATTCTATCGGACGCTATCTCTTACGTCGAAAAGGAGTATAAGCCGAAAGTTATAATAGATATAGCCACTCTTACCGGAGCATGCGTCGTTGCTTTGGGCGAAGATATAGCCGGAGTTTTTTCTTCGGATAAAAAACTTGCGAAAGCCATAAGCGACGCCGGCAATAGCGTTTACGAGCGATGTTGGGCTATGCCAATGCCTTTGGACTACAAAAAACTTTTAAAAAGCGGCGTTGCAGACATATCCAACATAGGCGCTTCAAGATGGGGAGGCGCTATTACCGCCGCGTTATTCTTATCTGCGTTTGTTAAAGATACAAAATGGGCGCATATAGATATAGCGGGTCCCGCTTCCGCAAAAAAAGCCTCCGATTATTGCGAAGCCGGAGGAACAGGCTTTGGAGTAAGGCTTATATCCGATCTTATATTAAAAGATAGATTGAAAAATGTATAATGGCTTTTTTAAACGCCAAAATAAAAGAGACTTTTATTATTCTTTTTGTTCGAGAATTTTCTATAATGATCGAAGCCGGTTTGCCCGTTATATCTTCTTTGGAAATTTTATATGAGCGTCAAAGCGATAAAAAATTTGCGCAATCGATAAAAAGAATTAAAGAAACTATCGAGCAAGGGGAAACCATATCCGACGCTTTTGCCGAATTTTCGGAATATTTTGGTCCTTTTTTTACGGCAATGATAGCGGCGGGCGAGGCTTCCGGGCGTTTGGATGTAGTATTAAAAAGCATTGCCGATTATAAAGAGCGGAATTTTAAGCTTAAAAAAAAGGCGAAAGCCGCAATGACGTATCCTATAATTTTATTTATAGTATCTATAATTACGGTAGCTTTTATACTTGTTTATGTAATACCTGTTTTTAAGAATATATTTTTAAGTTCCGGAAATAGCCTTCCTTATATAACGGAGGTTGTTATAGATTGTTCCGAGTTTGTAAAAAAATATTTCTATTTTATGTTTCTCGGAGTTTTTGTTTTATACATTCTCTTGTTAAGATTAAAAAAAATAGAGAGGATAAATTTTATTATAGATAAAACGGTTTTAAAACTTCCGATTGCGGGAGATTTTTTTTGTAAAATCGCCATTGCAAAGTTTGCGAGCGCGACAAGCATACTGCTTAAAAGCGGGGTATTAATAACGGATACTTTTGTTATTTCCGCAAAAACGGCAGGCAATAAGGCGATTGAAAAAGGGCTTTTAGAAGTTCGAGACGAGGTTATAAAAGGGGAAGGGATTGCGGATTCTTTAGAACGGGTCGGTATTTTTCCGAATATGGTATGCCAAATGGTTGCCGTAGGGGAAAATGTGGGAGCGATAGAGATTACCCTTAGTAAAATCGCGGAGTTTTATAACGAACAGATTGAGTTAAGCCTCGATACCGTAGTTTCTATGATAGAGCCTATTATGATACTCTTTTTGGGAATTATAATAGGATTTCTTCTGCTTGCTATGTACTTGCCGGTTTTTAATATTGCCGGCGGGATATGATATTAAAAAAATAAAAATCGTTTAATAAAAAATATGATAATTTATAGAATGTATAACATAGGCGAATTAAATAAAGGCAGTCGATTATATCGAAATGATACTTAAAAAAATAGCAATAGAAAACTTTAGAAGTATTAAAAAATTAGAGCTGGATTTTAACGATATTTCCGAAAAAAACTGCTTTATATTGTTAGGAATAAACGAGAGCGGAAAAAGTAATATATTAAAAGCAATATCTCTTTTGAATAAAGATCAACAAGTTGATTACGATCTTGATTGTAATAAAGAGGCATTTAATTCCGGCGAATCTATTTCGGTTACTTATAGTTTGGAGATTGAAGATACGGATCATTATATTGAAAAACTTAAAGAAATAATCAGCCCTGAACTTGCAAAGTTAATAAAGATTAATAAATCAATTTATAGATATGTTGAAATTGATAAAGATAATAAGCGGCAGGATAGTTTCTTAGATGTTAGTATAGATGCTAATAAAGAGTTTCAAAATTACGTGTTTGACAAAGAAGAGGATATTATAGTTCATATTAAAGAGCTCTATAATGGCGAAGAAAAAATTACAGCTGAAAATGTTAAAGAACTATTAGGAGATACCTATAGCTTATTAACGCTGACATTATTAAGACGTCATATAGACCTATTTGAGGCGCTTGAAGCTTATATGCCCGAAGTTATTTTGTGGGAATCCAAAGATCGATATTTGATTAACGAACCTGTTCATTTGGAGAATTTTAAAAATAATAATAGCATTTCAATTCCGTTAAGAAATATTTTTAAAATTTCTGAAATTGAAGATATAGAGCAGCGAATCGATCTGATTAAAAAAAGCGATGAAAATAGGCAGGAAACAGAGGAATTGCTTTCCAAAAATATAACGCAACATATTAATGAAATTTGGAAAGAGCATAAGATAAAAATAAAGATAAGAATTGAGGAGAATTTAAATTGTAAGGTAAGCGTCGAGGATAAGGATAACAGCCTTCCAAAGTATAAAATGAATCAAAGAAGCGACGGCTTTAAGCAGTTTATCTCAATTTTATTAAACCTTTCCGCGGAAAACAAAACTAATATATTGAAAAATAAGATTATTTTGCTTGACGAACCGGAAACTCATCTGCACCCGAGCGGCGTCCGTTATTTAAGAGACGAAATTTTGCGTATAGCCGAAAATAATACGGTTTTATTGGCTACTCATTCCATTTATATGATAGATAAAAAAAATATTGATAGGCATATTAGCGTAGAGCGTAAGCATTCTTTAACTAAAATTACTCCGATTGATAAAAATAATCCGTATAAAGAGGAGGTTTTATATGAAGCTTTGGGAACCTCTATATTTGAGATGATTGAACCTAATATGTTAATTTTTGAGGGAAAAACGGATAGAGATATTTTTGACGCTTTTACAAAAAAATTTAAAAGCGATTTGAAGCCCCAAAACATATGTTCAATATCTGCGGACGGCGTTGAATCTATTCCTAAATATACCAAGTTTTTTCATCAGAAATTAATTAAAGGCTATATAGCGTTAGATGCGGATAAAGACGGTTTAAAGATAAAAAAGCAAGTTTTAAAGGATGAAAATTTTGATAATAAAAATTTATTTACAATAAATGATATTTTCGACACAAACATTGAAGCTACTTTAGAGGACATGTTTGATAAAAATATTTTATTAGACTGCGTCAAAGAAAGATATAATACGGATTTGGAAGTCCCTGATAACCTTCCTTTAATTGCGGAAATTAAGAAGAAATTAAAAAATAATAAAAAAATCGGTAAAAAAGATAACTTAAAAGAGCTAAAAGCCGATTTTTGTAAAAAAGTAATTAACGATGTCGGCAAGTTAAAAAAGGCTGACGTAAAAGAAAAATATAGCGCCTATTATAATTTTTGTGAAAATCTGCACGAAAAAATTAAACAATCATAGCAAAAGCATTTAAATAACATTCTAAAAAGGTAAAATACTTTGCCATTTGAATTTTTTATAAGCAAAAGATACTTAAGATCAAAAAATCAAGGGGGATTTTTATCCCTTATTACCCTGCTATCCATATCCGGCGTAGCCGTAGGAGTTATGGCTTTACTCGTTGTAATAGCGGTTATGACAGGGGCTAAAACAGAGCTGAGAAATAAAATACTCGGAGTGGAATCTCATATATTATTAATGCGTTACGGAGGAGAGTTTTACGATTATAAGGAAAAAATAGAAACCGTTAAAAATTTCGATTCCGTAGTTTCGGCTACTCCTTTTATATATTCTCAAATAATAATCAAATCCGCTTCCAATACTTCCGGCGCCGTATTAAAAGGTATAGATTTAAATTCCTCCGCGGGAACCGTAGAAAAAAGCGTTAAAAAAATAATTGCTCAATATTCCGAAACAGCGGAGCGTCAAAACGGCAAAAAGCGAATATCAAAAATTGTTTTGGGAAAAAGTCTTGCGGAAGAAATAGGAGTTAACGCTGGAGATACGGTATATGTAATGCTTCCCAAAGGAAGAGTTTCGCCAATAGGCTATATCCCTGTTATGAAAAGAGTGGCGGTAGCCGGAATTTTCGATTCCGGAATGTCCGAATATGATTCTGCCGTTATATATACCCCTTTGGAAGATGCGCGACAAATACTTAATATGGAAAAAATTGTAAACGGGATTGCCATAAACGTAAAAGACATATATAACGCGGGCAAAGTTTTAAATGAGATTGTGGCGGAGGCGGGACCTTCATACTGGGGCAAAGATTGGATGAGTATGAACAAAAATTTATTTTCCGCGTTAAAAATGGAAAAAACCGCAATGTTTATAATCCTAATCTTAATAGTTTTGGTGGCGGCTTTTAATATAGCGAGTATGCTTATAATGATGGTTATGGAAAAAAGGAAAGATATTGCAATATTAAAAGCAATGGGCGCTTCCGATAAAATAATAAAAAGAATATTTATGTTAAAAGGTTTGACAATAGGAGGCATCGGAACTTTTATAGGGGTTGTTTTCGGAATTTGCCTTACCTTTGCGCTTAGCAAATATAAATTTATAAGTCTTCCGGAAGATATATATTTTTTTGCCACTCTGCCGGTTGAACTAAAACTTACGGACATAATAGCAATAACGGCTTCTTCTTTATTTATATGCTTTATAGCCACTATTTATCCGGCGCGTCAGGCAGCGAGACTTAACCCCGTTGACGCCATAAGATACGGATAAGAAAGAGGATGATTTGTGGAACAAAACTTTATAAGCATAAAAAATTTAAGCAAAACCTTTAAAGGAAAAGATTTTACTTTTGATATATTAAAAAATATTAATTTTAATATAAACAAAGCGGAAAGTCTTGCTATTGTAGGCGAATCCGGCATAGGCAAATCAACTCTTTTACATATATTAGGGACGCTTGATTTTCCGGATTCCGGCTCGATATTTTTTGAAAACGAAGATATTTTTTTATTCGATAAAGTAAAGCTTGCGGAATTTAGAAATAAACATATAGGATTTGTTTTTCAGTTTCATCATCTTCTCGCCGAATTTACGGCGGCGGAAAATATAATGATGCCATGCCTGATGTACGGAATGAAAAAAGAGAAGGCAAAGGAGAAAGCGGAAGCCCTTTTGGTAAAGGTAGGGTTGCAAGACAGGCGCAATAACATAGCAGCGGAGCTTTCGGGCGGAGAGCAGCAAAGGGTAGCTTTGGCGCGGGCTATAATAATGGAGCCGAAAATACTTTTGGCGGACGAGCCTACGGGCAATCTTGACGAGAAAAACAGCGCAAAAATTCACAATTTACTCTTTCAATTAAATAAAGAATTAAATATGACTATGGCGATAGTTACTCATAATTTGGAGCTTGCCGGATATATGCAAAAAAGAGTTACCATTATCGACGGCAAACTCGTTGAAATCAATTGAGGTGGTTATAATGAAACAAAGGTTAAACCGGACAATAATATTTTTAGCAATTATTTTTTTTATCCCGAGCATTCTTTTTGCGGAATCGGCCAAAATTTTGGTTATCCCGTTTAGTTTGAATTCGGATAGGGATATTTCGGAACTGCAGCCCAAAATAAAAGAGACATTGGAAAAACGTTTTGAACAGGCGGGCGCCGTTATTATAAGCGGGCAAAATATGCCGCTTGACGTTATAGACGCGGCTCAAGCAAGAGAGATCGGGCTAAAGGCAAAAGCCGATTATATAGTATCCGGCGGCGTTATATGGCTTGGCGATAGATTTAGCGTAGATGCAAAATTAATCGAGACCTTTTCAAACAACGAACCCCAAGTATTTTTTGCGGACGGACAAAATGCGGGCGCTTTTTTCGGAGCAATAGAAGATATAGGGGAAAACATAACAATAAAACTATTCAAACGAGAAAAAATAGCCGAAATATCCGTATCAGGCAACAAACGAATAGAGGCGGCGGCTATTTTAAATAAGGTTTCTTCTAAAAAAGGAGACGCTTTTTCCGAAAAAAGAATATCTTCGGAGATACAATCCATATATAAAATGGGTTATTTCGAAGACGTAACCGTTCAATTAGAGGAAAGCGCTAAAGGTAAAAAGGTTATCTTTAACATAGTGGAAAAACCGGTTATTGCCGCTATTACAATATCCGGCAACGAAGTTTATGACGACGACGAAATAAACGAGAATTTAAGCGTAAAAACAGGTTCGATACTTAATATTTTAGATTTGCAAACAAGCGCGGGCAGAATAGAAGATTTTTACAAAAGTGAAAACTATCATAACGTAAAAGCAAGTTATAAAATCGGAGAAACCCAAAACGACAAAGCCAACGTTGAATTTATAATAAACGAAGGCAATAAAATACGCATAAAAGACATAAAAATTACAGGCAATACAGTCTATTCCGAAAAAAAATTAAAAAAACTTATGAAAACGAACGAGGAAGGTTTTTTATCGTGGCTTACATCTTCCGGAGAACTTAAAATGCAAAATCTGGAGCAGGACGCCGCGTTAATAGAGGCTTTTTATCAAACCAAAGGATATGTATTCGCCAAAGTAGGCGAGCCGATAGTTAGCTACAAAGAAGACGGCATATACATAGCGATAAATATAATTGAAGGCGAACGTTTTAAAGTAGGAAATATAGAATTAACAGGCGATGTTATTAAAAAAGAGGAACTTGAAAAAAGCATAAAAATTAAAAAAGAGGAATATTTCAACAAAGAAATATTGCGAGAAGACATACTCCTTTTAACGGACTTATATTCGGACGAGGGGTATGCTCATGCCAACATAGTTCCGCTTACAAATGAGAATGCGGCGGATAAAACAATAGACGTGAAATATAATGTTACAAAAGGGCCTCAAGTTTATTTTGACAGAATAGAAATAACCGGCAATACAAGAACCAGAGATAAGGTTATCCGCAGAGAATTGGAAGTAAGGGAAAAAGAGCTTTACAGCGGTTCCGATATTAAAAAAAGCGTAGGCAAATTAAACAGATTGGATTTTTTTGAAAGCGTGCAGGTAAATCCGATAGAAGGAGACGGGCAGGATACAATGGGGCTTGCGGTAAACGTAACCGAAAAACCTACCGGAAATTTTAGTTTCGGAGGCGGTTACAGCAGTTTAGATAAATTATACGGGGTCGCCTCGGTTACTCAGAGAAACTTTTTGGGAAAAGGACAGGAAATATCCTTAAAAATCAATACTGGTTCATCTACTACAAGATACGATTTTAGTTTTACGGAACCTTGGATGTTCGATATACCGCTATCCGGAAGATTAGGGCTTTTTAATTGGGAAACCGATTATGATAGCTATGATAAAGTTGACAGAGGAATAGAGTTTGAGTTCGGGTATCCTATCTTGAAAAATACCAGAGCATATTTTTCCTATCTTTTTGAAGATATTGAAATATCCAATGTCGAAGATGATGCTACGGAAAGCATACGCGATATGGAAGACGAAGGAAGCAATGTCGAAAGCAGCGTTACACTAGGGTTGCGTTACGATTCCAGAAACAGACGCTTTAACCCTACCAAAGGCTCTACTCATGGCATATCGGTTCAATATGCGGGCGTAGGAGCGGACGATATAGCTTTTACAAAAGTAAGAGGCGAAACAAGCTGGTATTATCCGCTTTTTTTTAAAATAACAGGAGTAATACATGGAAAATTCGGTTATGTAACCGAAAATTCCGACGGACTTCTTCCTACTTACGAACGTTTTTATCTCGGAGGCATCAATTCTTTACGCGGTTTTTATTGGGAAGATTTAAGTCCTTCTTATACAGAAAACGGCGTTAAAGTTTACAAAGGAGGAAATAAATTTGTTCAGTTAAACCTTGAAGCAGTATTTCCGATATTTGAAAAAGCCGGAATGAGCGGAGTAGTATTTTTTGACACCGGAAACGTATATGACGACAATGAGGATATAGAATTAAGCTCTTTAAGAGAAAGCATAGGCGGAGGAATAAGATGGATTTCCCCGTTAGGTCCAATCCGAGTGGAATACGGGCATATCCTTGATAAAGAAGAGGGCGAGGGCGGCGGCAGATGGGAGTTTACCATAGGCTCCGCGTTTTAAAAAATATTATATTTATCCGTAAAAATTTTGCATAACAAAAAAAATTATTTATTTGCAAGTCTTGATATAATTTTGGTCATTGCAGAGTCCGTATAATTTCGGCATAACATATAAAACGGGCAAAATAATAGGGTATGCAAAAGTTTTTATAAAGTTAATAGGCAGATTAAATCATTACAAACAATTTTATTTTGGAGGAGAAATGTTTAAAAGTTTAAGGTTATTTTTTTTAATAATAGGTTCTTGTTTTATACTTACTTCTACCGCTTCTGCGGCGGATATGCCTAAAATAGGCATAGTGGATTTCCAAAAAATAATAGAAAGCTCGGAAAAAGGAAAAGCCGCATCCGAAACGCTTAATAAAGAGGCGGAAAAAATGCGCGCAGACCTTGAAAAACAAAGCGCGGAACTAAAAGAAATGAAAGAAAGCTTTGATAAAGAAGCAGCGGTTCTTTCCGACGAAAAGCGAAAAGAGAAAGAGGGCAAATTAAATGCAAAATTGGTTAAATTCAGAGAAACGCAAAAAAAATATAACGATGATACCGGTAAGTTATATCAAGAACTGATGGTAGAAATACAAAAAAAGATCGTTACGGTTATAGAAGGAATAGGCAAAAAGGAAGGCTACTCCTTAATAGTTGAAAAAGTTCAGGGCGGAGTATTATATTCTGCGGGCATAGATATAACGGATAAAGTTATAAAAGGGTATAACTCTTTAAAATAACAATCCGCAACTTATGTCTTAATAATCTAATTAAGATATACAATTGAAGCGGTATAGACTTTGCATTGCAAAGTCTATACCGCTATTTATAAACGTCTATGATCAAATTCGGACGTAAAAAAATACTGCCGGTTATAAGTTATGAAAATAAAACTAATAGAGATAGCCGAAAAAATAGGCGGTAAATTAAAGGGAGAAGGCGAAAAAACCGTAGCAAAGGCTGCTTCCTTTATAAATGCCGGCGAAAATGACATTACATTTTTGACGGATAAAAAAATATTAAAAAAAAAAGATTCCGCTCAAAAAGTAGGAGCGGTTATACTTACCGCAAATCTTTTCAACTCAGCTTCTTTTAATAACGCCATAATAGTAGATAATCCCAGACTTGCCTTTGCAAAGGCGCTATCAATCCTTTATCCGCAGCCCAAGCCAAATCCGCAAATAAGCCCGGACGCCCGCATAGAAAAAAGCGGACGCATAGGCAAAAACGTTACAATAGGCGCGTTTTCGTATATAGGCAAAAAAACCGTAATAGGAAATGGCGTTATAATTCATCCCAACGTTTTTATAGGAGATAATGTTACAATAGGGGATAATAGCGTAATATATCCGAACGTTGTTATTTATGCGGAAACCATTATAGGAAAAAGAGTAATAATACATGCCGGTTCCGTAATAGGAAGCGACGGCTTCGGATATGTTCATGCAGACGGACCATAGACAGAGGCGCTTTGGATAAAACATGGATACAAAAAGGGGTAAAAACAGATAACCTCGTTCATATAGCCCATAATGTTGAAATAGGAGAAAACAGCCTCATAATAGCTCAAGTGGGAATCGCCGGAAGCTCCAAAATCGGAAAAAATGTAATAATAGCAGGACAAGCAGGAATAGGCGGGCATCTTAACATAGAAGATCAGGTTATAATAGGTCCTCAGTGCGGCGTATCAAAATCAATAACAAAAGGGGAAACAGTATCAAGTACTTTAGTCCAAATGCCCCACAAAACATGGCTTAGAGTTCAGCATGTTATCCCAAAACTTCCGGAAATAAAAAGAAGAATAGATAAAATAGAAAAAAAATTAGAAAGTTAAAATGAAAGTTTCAATTAAAAATCTCGGGCAAATCAAAAAAGCGGATATTAAGATAAATGACCTTACCATAATTGCGGGAGGCAATAATACAGGCAAAACCTATATTACCTATGCGATATACGGGTTATTAGAAGAATGGAAAAAGTATCTTCATCTTGAAGAGAGCGAAAATTTTGCAAAAACACTGATAAAAGAAGGAAGCTTAATAATACCGATAGAATTATTAAACAAAAAAAAGACCAATATTATAAACAAAATATCCGAGGAGTTTTCGGATAATATTCATAATATTTTCGGAGCTGGAGAAAATCAATTTCCGAATACAAAAATATCTGTATCAATAGAGCAAAATAGCCCCGCTTTTATAGATAAAATTTCGCCTGTGGTTCAATTTGGCAAAAATATCAAAATTGAAGCAAGATATGAAAAAGATAAAGAAGTAATTTTGTCTTTAATTACGGAGGATAAAAAAAAATTGCCGCCTCTTTTTATTTTAAGCGATGGTATAACTTTTATTCTTTCCTATATATTATTAAAGTCATCTTTTCCGTCTCCGTTTATTTTATCTGCCGAAAGACAAGCTATATCCTTGTTTTATAAAGAGCTCGATATAAATAAGGACAAGTTAATTGAGCAATTACAAAAAGTATCGGGCGAAAGAGGCCATTTTGATCCTTTCGAGCTTATAGAAGCGTATAGCTCCCGTTATGCGCTTCCCATTAAAGACAACATATTTTTTACGCGGGATATAAGTAAGCTCAAGTCAAGCAAAAGTTCCTTAAGTTTTGGAGAAGAAATTTTAAAGACGATAAAAGATATGGCGGGCGGATATTTTAAGCAAGTAGATAAAGAGATTCATTTTATATCAACAGCCCGCAAAAAAGGAAAGTTTAACATTCCCCTTTATTTGGCTTCATCTTCGGCAAGAGGACTTTCCGATATTTACTTTTACTTAAAGCATAAAGCGCAAAAAGGGGATATATTAATGATAGACGAGCCGGAAAGCCATCTGCATCCTGCAAATCAAATATACATTGCAAGATTATTGGCGCTTTGCGTAAACTCCGGCTTAAAAGTTTTTATATCCACTCATAGCGATTATATAATCAGAGAATTTAACAACCTAATAATGTTAAGCAATAGCTTTGACGGCAAAGAGGAGTTTT
>JAFDMD010000006.1 GCA_019306185.1 Deltaproteobacteria bacterium | reverse complement strand
CCGGAGCGTTAAGATCCGCCCATGTTTCCTTGCCTTCCCAAAAAGCTTCAACATCTTTTTCCGGAACTCGGATTTTGGCGGCTTCGTCGGATGCAAACAGGCTGCCTGAAGTAGCTATGAATGCGCAGGCAAATAAAGATACTAACATAACAATAAAAGCGATTTTTTTCATAATGATTTTTCTCCTATAATTGAATTGTTTAAAAAAAAATATCGCCAATGCCAATAAAAGCGTTTCTTTATAATTGTATTGTTTGGTGTTGTCAATATAAAGAATATTTCTACGCAATTTTTTATTTTGCTTGTTTTTTTGCGTTACGCTGCAATTTTAATTTTTTTGATTAGGCAAAGGTTTTTCAAGTTTTCGATTTTACTATCGGTCTTTCCATTGAGTTACCGGTTTTTTTTGCAAGAAACCTTTAATGCCGTCCTGAGCGTCTTCGGATAGATTATTCATAACTATGGTATGTTTTGCATAATCAAAAGCTTTGTTATCGGTTTGATCGATTTGAGCGTAAAAGCCTTGTTTTCCTATGCTTAAGGCAAAACGGCTTGCTTTGGTAATGTTTTGCGCAAGCTCTTCGGTTTCCTGCTCAAGTTTTTCCAAAGAAACAACCTTATTTACCAAACCGAGTTCTTTAGCCTCGTTAGCGTAAAAATCTCTGCCCGTAAGAAGCATTTCCATAGCCGCTTTTCTGCCTATTGCGCGCGATATTGCAACCATAGGAGTAGAACAGAATAATCCTATTTTAACTCCGGGAGTAGAAAATCTTGCGTCTTGACTTGCAACAACCAAATCGCATTGAGCCGCAAGCTGACATCCGGCAGCGGTTGCAATTCCTTGAACCTGAGCTATAACCGGTTGGGGAATTTCGTGGATTAACCGCATTAATTTAACGCATTGATCGAATATAAACTTATATTCTTTTGCGCCGTTGTCTATCATTTCGGATAGATTGTGTCCGGCGCAAAAATGTTTGCCTGATGCTTTTATGATTATAACTTTAAGGTTTTCGTCCTCCGCGGCTTTTGTTAAAGCGTCTATTATTTCGCTTATCATTTTTTCAGATAAAGCGTTTATGGTTTTAGGGCTGTTTAAGGTTAATATTCCGATTGAATCTTTTGTGGAAAATAGTATTTCCTTATATGTCATTTTTTTCTCCTTTGTTTAAATTGGGCTGCATAACTTTCCATTTTATCCGCCTTGAACTTGAACAAAACATTTTGTTACGCATCCGAATTTTAGTCGTTTAATTACTATATTTTTCCTATCCGCGCTTGTCGAAATAATAAAGCAACGTAAAAAGCTCTTGTTGCCATATCATATTATAATCTAAGCGTCTATTTTAAAGATTAACTTGTAAGATAATTAGCATCGCTTTTTATTTTGATAAATTAGTTGTAAGAATTTTAAACTTTAATTGTTTTACGAAATAAATTTTGCGAAGGTATACTGCTCCCGAAAGCCTATGGAGCCAAAAATCTATGGAAACGGATAAAAATACGCTCCGATTATGGAACAATGTATAGGATATTTAAAACAAAAGCATTGTCTATACAAAAACAGATTAAAAGGAATATGGGGCGATAAAATAAATGCTATCTTAAGCGCCGCGGGAATAAATTTTAAAAATCTACTTAAACGGGCGAATTATTTTTACGCTTCTTTAAATCAGCTTTAAACGCGGATTTAATGTAAAAAACCCGCGTCTTGCCTCTTTTACCGGATAGATATTTGACAATAAGGTTTAAGTTAATTATTAAATATGCGGCAAGGCAAAAAAACACAGAAAGAGGCAAAGAGGAATTCTTCTTAATTTAAAAAAGGATAAAATAATGTCTTATAACCGCTCAACCGCAGAAATATTAAATATAATTTCAAAAACCGAAAAAACCGGTAAAAAGATATTGGATCTTAGAGGCAAATTATCGGATAAAAGCAATAAAGATATAAATGAAATCTTTAAAGCCGTAAGCAATCTGCCAAACCTGACTGAACTTGCTCTAAGCGAAAATCAATTAACCGAGCTGCCGAATACAATAACCGAACTGAAAAACCTGACTTATCTTAATCTAAGCAGAAATCAATTAACCGAGCTGCCGAATACAATAACTAAACTGAAAAACCTGACTGAACTTGCTCTAAGCGGAAATCAATTAACCGAACTGCCGAATACAATAACCAAACTGGAAAACCTGACTTATCTTGCTCTAAGCGAAAACAAATTAACCGAGCTGCCGAATATAATAACCAAACTGAAAAACCTGACTGAACTTGCTCTAAGCGGAAATCAATTAACCGAACTGCCGAATACAATAACCAAACTGGAAAACCTGACTTATCTTGATCTAAGCGAAAACAAATTAACCGAGCTGCCGAATATAATAACCAAACTGAAAAACCTGACTCTACTTGCTCTAAGCGGAAATCAATTAACCGAACTGCCGAATACAATAACCAAACTGGAAAACCTGACTTATCTTGATCTAAGCGAAAATCAATTAACCAAGCTGCCGAATACAATAACCAAACTGGAAAACCTGACTGAACTTGCTCTAAGGGGAAATCGGATAACATATCCTCCTATGGCGGTTATAAAGCAGGGAATAGACGCGATAAGAGTTTTTTTTAAAGAAATTAAAGAAAAAGGGGAAGAAAGTTTATATCATTTAAAAATTCTATTGGCAGGAGAACCAAAAGCCGGAAAAACCTCTTTAATGAAGCGTCTTACGGAGCCGGAATATACAGTTCCATGTAAAGATGAACCTGAAGAATCAACCGTAGGAATAGATATACAAGAATGGGTTTTTAAATATAATAATACGGACTTAAAGGTTAATTTATGGGATTTCGGAGGGCAGCAAATTCAATATATGATACATCATTTTTTCTTAACTCCGGAGTCCTTATATATTCTGGTTTCGGATAAGCGTGAAGAAACAGGGCATTTTGATTATTGGTTTAATATAATATCTTTGCTCGGCAAAGGAGATAGCGAAAAAAAAGCGACCGTTTTAGTTGCGGAAAACGAAATCGATATTAAAAATAAAAACAGCGTATTCGATTATAAAACATATAAAGAACGTTATAATAATGAGTTAAAAATGCCCGATCCTATCAGCGTAAATTTATCTAATCAAGCGGATACAGACGGAAGATTTAACATGCTTAAAAAAAAAATAAAAAAGCTGGTATTTGAAAATAAAATTACGGTTCCTTCTAACTGGATAAATATAAAAAAAAAATTAGATACAATTAAGGAAAAGGAAAAAGCCGATTACATTAACATCGATAGGTTTTATGCAATTTGCAAGAAATATAATCTTACGGACAAAGCGAAACAAAAAATCGTGTTAAAAACATTTAATAATATAGGCATACTCAATTATTACGAACATGCTTCTTTGGCTGACAAAATATTTTTAAACCCCAAATGGATAACCGAACCTATTTATTTTATATTAAAAGATAGCGATATTAGCGATAATAACGGCAGATTTACAAAAGATACCCTTTTTGGTTTTTTGGATGAAAAATATAAAAAAGATAAGGAATATAAGGAAAGCGAAAAAAATATTCTGCTTAGTTTAATGCTTAAAGAGAATTTTGAAATATGTTATAAAATAGATAATAAAAAATATATTGCCCCTCAATTTTTGCCGGATAACGCGCCGGACGCTTTTAAGGATTGGAATAATCAAGAGAATTTACGCTTTAAAGCGGAATATCCGTTTATGCCTGCAGGCATTATGAGCCGCTTAATAGTAAGGCTAAACGAATATATAAAAAAAGAAAATAAAACTCCGCTTGTTTGGAAAAAAGGGGTTGTTTTAAATTATAAAGAAACAGACGCTTACATTCTCGATAACATAGATAAGGACGCGGGGATAAGATTTATCGATATTAGAATTTCCGGATATACGCCGAATAAAAGAGAATGCCTTTATATAATACGCGGCGAAATTGAGAAAATTCATAAAAAATCGTTTCGAGGCATTACATATAAAGAAAAACTTGCCTGCGCATGCCCCGAATGTAAAGAAGGGGAGCCTCATTTTTTCAAATTAGACGATTTAAACAGATGTATTAGCAAAGATAGAGCCGGTAAAATACAATGTTTAAAATCTTTTAATTCTATAAGCGCCCGTGATCTGCTTGACGGAATAAGTTATAAAAAAGAGGAGAAGAATAAAGGGATGAATAGTAATAATAATATTACTTACAATGTGGGCGGCAATGTTTACGGCAATATGGGAAACAGACAAAATAATACCGGTAATAATATAAACATTAATCCGGGTTTGAAAGAGGTTTTAGAAATTTTGCCCGCATTAATAAAAGAACTTAAAAAAAATACTACCGACCCCGAAGATAATGAAAATATAAAAATAATAGAAGAGGCTCAAAAAGAGGCGGAAAAAGGAAACGAACAAAAAGCCCGCAAAATTTTATATAGAGCATACGACTGGATTTTAAATACAGGAAGTAAAATAGCTACGGGCGCGGGCATAAATTTAATTGTAAAGTATCTTGGAGGATAATAACAGAGCCGCGCAGATAAATCCCTTAATAAAAAGCAAAAAAGTAATAACCAAGCCGAAAATCCAAAACGGCAAGTAAAAAGCGAAGCAAACAAACCCCGCTATTGCCGACAAGTTAAGCGCTTACGCCCTATTAGGTTTTTATGCGCCGACTAATTAAAATAATGTAAGGAAAAATAGTTATGGAAGTTTATTCTGCAACTTCAAACCGTGAACATGAAAAACGGCTTATTAAAAATATAAATGAAACGCCGAACAAAACAATTGAGTATATATCCAAAATAACGGAAGATTTTCGCAAACGCATAGCTTTAACGCCTGAAGAAATCAGTTTTAAAAAGGGATGGGAAGAGGCTATGTCCGGCAAAACAATGCCGATCGATAAATTATGGGTTGGCATTAAAAATGACGGATAAAGACCAATGTCCCGTTGTAGAATATACCCCGGAGTTCAAGCGCAATTTAAGTTTGCTTGCAAAGAAATATCGCAATATTCATTCGGATATTGAGCCTATTATCAAGCAGATTAAGAGCGGAGATTTTATCGGAAGCTTGATACCAAAAACAGGCGATTACGATATTTTTAAAGTTCGAGTAAAAAACAGTGATATTAATAAAGGGAAAAGCTCCGGTTATCGTATTATCTATTATGTTGAAAACAAAACAGACGAATATTACTCCCGCCCGGATAAAACAGATATTAGATGGTTATAACAACTAAAATAATAATATATATAAAATTGTATCTTATATATTGTTGCCGGATTTGGTATCTGAAAAAATCAAACTTAATATGCCTCCTATAACGCCTCCTATAAGGCTGTTTTGAATAGCATCCTCGCTATTTTTAGAAAATAAAGAGGCTATTGCCGCTCCGCCTGCAACTCCTTTTATATGAGGAGATTTAGCATATAAAGCGATGCTTCCCGCCAAAAAAGAGAAAATATGTCTTTGAACCTGCGGGCTTTTTATATCCACGCCGCATACTTCTCTTACAAAATGTTCGCAATTATAAGTTAAAAGTTTATAGCTTCGTTTGCCTTTTTCTATTATTTTTTGGGCTCGTTCAATTATTTCTTCAGGGAGGAAACTATCCGGCAGTATTCCTAAATCTATTATTTTTTTATCTTTTGCAAATTCTTCGGTAGAAACAAGTTGCGGTTTTTTACCTTTGGCATTTTCATAAACCTTGCCTTGCCCGTTCGAAATGCCTACATGGTCATAAATAACTCTATCAACACAAAGTAAATGCCCCATCAGATATGAAGTCATCAATAACTCCTCCTTATTGCTTTGTTTATATTATTTTCAAATTGATTTTAAAGTTTGAACATAATTTTTTAAATATAAACATAATTTTTTATTATGCAATGTTAAAACCTTTTCATAACAAAGAATTTTGTTCATTTTTAAGGCATCGAATATTTTAACCGGAGTAGTTTCGAGAATTATAATTCGAGCGCTTAATGAAAAAAACGGACAAAATAAAAATTTTTGAAAAAATTTATATTAAATGGCAAGCCGCAAGATGTTTTACAGTTTGAGATACCGGCTTTAATTTCGGCTCGATTCTTTTGCATATCTCCATAACATTCGGGCATCTTGTATGAAACCTGCATCCCGTAGGCGGATTTATAGGAGAAGGAACCTCCCCCTTTAAAATTATTCTTTCTTTTTTTTGCGTAAAAGATAAAAGAGGCGCGGCTGATATTAAAGCTTTTGTATATGGATGAACCGACGACGTTGCAATTTGGTCCGAATCTGTTATTTCAACTATTTTTCCCAAATACATTACCGCGGTATAATCGGATATGTGCCTTACTACAGGCAGGGCGTGAGATATAAATAGCAAGGTTAAGCTCATCTCTTTGCCGAGATTAAGCAGCAGATTTAATATTTGAGATTGTATTGATACGTCTAACGCGGATACCGGCTCGTCGCAGATTATAAATTTGGGCTTTAAGGCTATTGCTCTTGCTATTGCTATTCTTTGTCTTTGCCCGCCGGAAAATTGATGAGGAAATCTGCTTAAAAATTCTTCCGGCATTCCCACCTTATCAATAAGTTTTAATATCTCCTTTTTACGCTGATTTTTTCTTTTTATTTTATGTATTATAAAAGGCTCTTCAAGTATGTCGTAAACTGTTTGGCGAGGGTCTAAAGATTCAAACGGGTCTTGAAATATAAAGCCTATGTTTCGGCGTATTTTTCCAAGCTCTTTTCCGCGTAGTTTTAATATATTTTTGCCGTCAAATATTATTTGTCCGGACGCCTCTTCGTAAAGCTTTGCTATGCTTCTGCCTACGGTTGTTTTTCCGCAGCCGGATTCTCCTACAAGCCCTAATGTTTCCCCTTGTTTTATAGAAAAGGATATATCGTCAACCGCATAAACATATTCTTTTATGCGTCCGAATACTCCGCTTTTTACCGGAAAATAAGTTTTTAGGTTTTTAACTTCTAATAAGGGCATAATTTATTTATATATAAGTAGCGCAAAAGTCTTAATTATAGAATTTATCGGTTTCAATTTTATCCTTTATTTCGGTTTGTTAAATAAAATTAATCGGATAAGTTAAAATATCCTTAAATTAAAAAGAAGTAAAGAAGGAAAAAACAGCCTATTGCGATATAAACCGAAAAATTTAAATAGTCGGCGCTGAAAAACCTACATTTTAAGCTTAAACTCTTTTGCCGCTATTTGTTATTTATCCCTTTATTAAAAGACTAACAGATAAAAATTTTCCCTGTCATTTCGAACCGAAGGGAGAAATCCCTTAATTAGCGCCTCTGTTCTTATCCCTTGTTTCTTTGTACAAACCTTAATGTTATATCCCATAGTAAGCCATAGAAGCTTTGAAAACAAATTTATATCCCGATTTTTTCATCTATGATTTCGGAAAAGTCTATATTTGCCTACCCGCGTTCCATAATAATAAAAATATATAAGGAGTTTTCTTGACATTTTTCGTTTTATTAAATAATCCCATCTTAACAAATCAACAAAAAATTTTATACTAATTTCAAATGTAAAAAAGGATAATTATATTGCGGCATAGATGCGGCATATAATTAAAATTTAAACGGTTCAATCATTAAATATAAGTGAGCATAATGGCAAACGTAATATCCATAACAAACCTTAAAGGCGGAGTTGGAAAAACTACCACCGCAATAAATCTTGCGGCTTCTTTTGCTATTCTTGAAAAAAAAACGCTTATTATAGACTGCGACCCTCAAGGAAACGTAAGCGCGGGATTAGGGGTTAACAAAAACATAGTTTCAAAAGATATTGCCGGCGTTTTGACCGACCAAGTTAATATTTACGACGCAATACATGATACTTGTTTGCATTATCTGAAATGCATCCCCGCAAAATTTAATCTTTATAATATTGAAAAATTTATCCGGAAAAAAAATCCGGAAACAATATTAAACGATAAAATAAAAGGGCTCCATAGCATTTACGATTATATAATTATAGACACTCCCTGCGCCGTTAATTTTTTAACCGGATCGGCTCTTTGCGCTTCCGAATGGGCTCTTATTCCAATAACCTACTATCTTTACGCCATCGACATATTAGAGGCGACGCTCGCTAATATTAAAAATATTAAAAATCGTTTTAACCCATCTTTAAATGTAGCGGGTCTGCTTCTGACTCTGTATGATAAAAGAGATTATATATCGGAAGAATTTTCCAACGACATGTTTGCCGATTTCAATAAACTCATCTTAAAAACAGTTATTACTTACGATTTAAAGCTTCACGAAGCGTTAGGCTGCAACAAGCCCGTAGCTCTTTACGATATTATGGCAAAAAGCGCGGAAGCTCATTTAAAGCTTGCCGACGAAGTCGAAAAAATTATAGATAAAAATAAAAAAAAAATGTCTATGAAGTAATCAAACCCTGGAAACGCGGCAATGCAAAAAGTGATCGTCTTTCAACAAAACAATAGCGGAGAAAGCAAAATAGCGGGTATTGAAAAGTATGGCGAAGACCTTTTTTCTTTAAAGAGGATAAACATTAACGAAAATCTCCCCATTTTGATAGAAAATTCGTCGGAATTCTTGCCGAATAAAATAGAGGCGGATATTGTTCTCGATTATTTAAAACATCCTGATCTTTCGTTCGATCTTGCCTTATTATGTATAAAAGAAAAAATTCCGCTTATTGCTTCAAGCAAAAAAATCAAAGGCGAAAATATTTTTATTCCGCCTACATGCTGCGGACTTGCCAAAAATAAAATACTCGGAGATTACGGATTTTTTTTCGGGGCGCCGGAATTTAAAGTTGTTATGAATAATAATATTATTCAAGATATTAAAATATTGCGAGGCGCGCCTTGCGGAGCTACATGGGAAGCCGCAAAAAAGGTAAAAGGCTTGAATTATATTGAAGCTTGCAGAGATATAGGCTTAAAAACCCAATTTTTCTGCACTGCCGATCCGGCGGGCTGGGATCCTTTGTTTGGCAAAAGTCCGGTTCATTTTGCGGCGGATATCCATTCAGCGGCTTTAATGAAAGCGATAAAAAAAAAATCTCCGCGGATAGAAGTTAAATGCGAAAAAAAAATAATATAGCGACGTCCCCTTTTATATTTCTTGGCGAAAAAACCCTTGAAATCATAAAAAAATTAGGCAGAGTTGCAATCCTTTTTACAAAAGGGCTTTTTTTCTGCTTTACCCCCCCTTTTCAGTTTTCAAAAATTATATACCAAATATATTTTATCGGGGCAAAATCTCTCCTTCTCATCTGCCTTATCGGCTCCTTTACAGGAATGGTGCTGGGACTTCAAGGATATTATACTCTCGTTAAATTCGGAGCCGAAGGAATGCTCGGGACAGCCGTAGCCCTTTCGATAATAAGAGAGTTAGGACCCGTTTTAACCGCGCTGATGATAACCGGCAGAGCAGGTTCCGCTATAGCCGCGGAAATTGGGATTATGAGAAATTCGGAACAGATTGACGCTTTAAAAACTATGGATATAAATCCTATCCGCTTTCTGATAAGTCCTAAAATAATAGCCTCTATTATAAGTTTTCCTCTATTAACCGCAGTCTTTGACGTAATAGGAATTGCGGGCGGTTTTATGACTGGTTACCTGCTATTAGATATAAATACCGGAACCTATTTCTCCTCCATTCAATCAAATCTTGCGATAAGCGATATTTCGGGAGGATTTGTAAAGTCGATGGTTTTTGCCTTTCTTGTTACCGGCATATGCTGTTATTACGGATATTATACCCATAAAACAGGGGGCGGTTTCGGAGCCAAAGGAGTAAGCCAATCTACCACGTCCGCCGTAGTAACGTCGTCCGTTTTCATAATGGCGGGAGATTATGTTTTAACCTCCTTTCTTTTATAAACTTATATGCCAGATATATAAAAGGATATATAAAAGGAAATAACAAATGAACGAAATTGAATGCCAAGAGCAATATATTAAATACGTTAAAAGTAAAAGGAAAGTAGGTTCAAATTCGATAAAATCATATGTAACATACTTGCAAAGCGTTGCAAGACATCTTGACATTACTATTAACCCTAAAGTTCTAAATCAAAAAACGCATAATGAAATGGTATGTTGAAATGGTTAACGAAATGAGTAAAGAAATCATAACATTCAAAAATGTAGTGAAATCTTTCGGCGCAAATCTTGTGCTTGATAAAGTCAGCTTCAGCATATTTAAAGGCGAAATTACCGCTATAATAGGAAAAAGCGGAATAGGAAAAAGCGTTATTTTAAAACATATTATCGGGCTTTTAAGTCCGGATTCCGGCGAAATACTATTCGAAGGAGATGCCCTCGCCGGCATCAGCGACAAAAAAAGAAGCCGGTTTAAACAAAAATGCAGTTACATGTTTCAGGGCAACGCTTTATTTGACTCTATGACTGTTTTTGATAATATAGCTCTACCTTTAACGGAGACTACAAAATCTCCTATTTTTGAAATAAAAAAAAGAGTCGAAAATATTATGGAAAAGCTTGACTTGGAAGGTATAGGAAGCAGATACCCTTCCCAACTTTCCGGCGGAATGCAAAAAAGAGTCGCTTTGGCAAGAGCCCTTATTACCGAACCCGAAATTCTTCTTTTTGACGAGCCTACTACGGGGCTTGATCCTATCAGAAAAAAAGAGGCGCATCGCATGATTTTCGATTATAAGGATAAATTCGGGTTTACCGGCGTTGTGGTAAGCCACGAAATCCCTGATATTTTTGAAATATCTCAGCGCGTTGCTATGATAGATAATAAAAAAATTATTTTTGAAGGAACTCCGGAAGAAATTGTAAAAAGCGATAATTCTGTTATAATTGAGTTTCTATCTAAATAATCGGAGAATGTATGAAAAAAAAACGAATTGAATTTATTGTAGGGTTATTTATTATTGCAGGTTTTATCTGTATAGGATATTTAACTGTTCGTCTCGGCAAAATGGAGCTTTGGGGCGGCGACTATTATAAAATTTACGGAAAATTCGGCTCGGTCTCCGGCCTTAAAGCAGGAGCGCTTATCGAAATGGCGGGAGTAAGAATAGGAAAAGTGGACACAATAGAATTAGACGACGATACTTACGCCGCTTTGGTGGGAATGAAAATAGACAATAAAGTGGAGCTAACCGAAGATGTTATAGCTTCCGTTAAAACCGCCGGCATTATAGGCGATAAATATATTAAAATCTCTCAAGGGGGATCGGATATTCAACTTAAAAACGAAGAAATGATAACCGAAACCGAATCGGCTTTGGATATCGAAGAACTTATTAGCAAATATGCTTTCGGAGAATTATAACATAATGAATTTAAAAAAAATATTATATATTATTGTACCGCTAATTGTATGTTTTAGTCTGCCTGTTTTTGCAACGCAGTCTATAGAAAAAACTTCCGTCGAACCTATGGAAAAATTAAGCGGGACTTTTGCTAAAGGGATAGAAATAATAACCGACGATTCTAACGCTTCTGCGGATAATAACGGAACTGCAAGACAACATTTATGGAATATTATAAACGAGATATTCGATTTTAACAGAATATCCATGCTTGCCGTGGGGCCGGGCTGGAAAAAATTTAATACAAAAGAAAAAGAAAACTTTATAGAGAGCTTTACCAAATTTCTCGGAAATACATATTTGGATAAAATAGAAGAAGCCTATGATAACGATAAAATACAATATTTAAAACAGAATATTATAAATAAAAAAAAGGCGACCGTTTCGACCCTTGTGTTAAGACAAAATACGCAAATTCGGGTAGATTATAGCATGATCAATATAAACGGAAATTGGAAGGTTTACGACGTTAAAGTAGAAGGGGTAAGCCTTGTTCAAAACTATAGAAATCAGTTTGCCAACCTCCTGTTAAACGAATCGCCCGCAAAATTAATTGAACGCATTAAAAAGAAAAATATTAAATAGTTAAGGAGAAATACATAAAGCGCTATGAAAATAAAATATAAACTTATAAACGCCTCTCTTTTTATATTTATTTTAACCTCTTTTTTTATTCCCTCATATGCAGTTTGCTCCGAGCCTCAAAAAGAAAAAGCCGCTATACCTTACGAAGAAGAAATATTAATGGAAATTAATAAAGATTACGCGGGCGCTACAAAAGTGTCGGATCCTTTTATATTAATAAATAAGGCTTTTTTCCATTTTAACGATAAATTCTATTATTACGTCTTGCAACCCGCGGCAAAAGGATACAATTACATCCTGCCGGATGCTTTGCAAAAAGGCATAGACAACTTTTTTAACAACCTATCCGCTCCCGTCCGGTTTGCGAATTGCCTACTACAAGGAAAGTTTCAAAAAGGAGCTGAAGAGTTAAAAGGTTTTGTTATAAACAGCTCATTAGGTTTTTTAGGTTTTTTTAATCCGGTAAAAATTCAAAAGACTTCCGAAGAAGATTTCGGACAAACCCTTGCAACCTATGGCGTAAACAACGGCTTTTATCTTGTGCTTCCTTTTTTAGGACCTACTACCGCAAGAGATATCGTCGGCAACGCCGCAGATTACCTTCTCCATCCCTTTTCATATCTTGAAGACGCCGAAGTCAAAATGGGAATTAGAGGCTACGAGAAGCTAAATCATACCTCTTTGGACCCCGAAAAATATGAAAAATTAATGAAGTCCGCAATAGCTCCTTATGAATTAATGAAAGACGGATATTTGCAGATGAGAGCGGAAAAAATTAAAAAATAACAATTCGACTGCATAACAAGGCAATAATAAAGGGATTTCTCGCTTCGTTCAAAATGACGGAATTTTTTTTGTCTGTTATTTTAACATAAGTTATTTTTGGTTGTCATTTCGACGAGTAAAGCAAAGCGACATATAGCGCGCCCAAAAGTCAATACAATGAAAATGAGATATTTGTTGTAAGGCGTCGGAAATGATTAAGGGATTCCTCGCTTCGCTTCGGAATGACAAGCTTTTTATTTTTGCCGTGTCATTTCAACAAACCTCCTCGCTACGCTTGTCATTTCGACAAACATTATCTTTGCCTGTCATTTCGACGAGCGTAGCGAGGAGAAATCCCTTAATAAAAAGCAAAAAAGTAATAACAGGTTGATTTTTTACATCTTTTATTAAACTTTAACTTCAGGCGACGGCAAAACAGTTTAAGTTTAAAATGCAGGTTTTTCAGTAGCGACTAAACAAACAAACAATTCAATTAAACGTTTCTTGCTCCGAAAATAGCCGTCCCGATACGGACCAACGTAGCGCCGCATTTAATAGCCGTTTCAAAATCCCCCGTCATACCCATAGACAAATGCTTCATACTTATATTCTTAATATCAAGCTTTTCAATACCCCTTGAAAGCCTGTATAAACCGTTAAAACAAGGAGCGGCTTTTTCAGGATTATCGAAAAAAGGAGGCATAGTCATAAGCCCTCGGATAGATAGATTCTCAAGCCCGCTTATCTCCTTAATAATCGATTCGGCTTCGCCTGCTTCCGCTCCGGATTTTGCAACTTCGCCGGATATATTTATCTGAATCAATACATTCTGAACCTTGTTAACCTTTGCCGCCTCTTTGTTTAAAGCCTTTGCCAATTTTATAGAATCTACAGAATGAATAAGGTCAAAAAATTTAACCGCATATTTTGCCTTGTTAGACTGAAGATGCCCTATAAAATGCCAGCTTATGGGAATACCGACAAGCTCCTTAATCTTTTTTCCCGCTTCCTGTATATAATTTTCTCCGAATATATTACAGCCGCAATCAAAAGCCTCTTTTATCTTACCTGCGGAAATCGTCTTAGATACCGCTACAAGAGTTACATCTTCCGGTTTCCTGCCGCATTCCATCGCAGCCTTTTTAATTCTTTCTTTTATATTATTTATACCTTCTTCCATCCTTATTTTCACCTATCCCTTATTATTTTATTATTTAAAAAAAACTGATACATATTCGATAAATTCGCTTCCGAACGCATTATATAGCCAAGTTGCTATAATTTGAAATGACATAAGGGCTCATTCCTGTCATTTTGACCGAAAGGAGAAATCCCCGAATTATTTTTGCTCCCTTTCATTTACCGCGTTTTATTAAACGCCGTAAATTCATTTGATTGTATAGCCAAATACCGGTAACATTTTTTTTAATCAAATGATAATAATTCGGCTGTAAGGCTATTATCGACAGCGGGTTTAACGAACTATTTTTTAACGACAACCTATAAAATTGTCAAATTCTTTATTTTAACCTCATATATTTCCTTCTAATAAAAAGCCTGTTTATTGCCCGCTTATTAAAAAATATTTCCAAAACATTAAATCTTATGATAGAAGATTATCTTTTTAAATAAAAACTCAATATTAAAATATTAAAAAGTCATACAAGGAAGAATGGGAACAATTTACAACCCCGATATTAAACAGGATATAATTATCCCTTATTTTGAAAAACTCGGATACTCAAAGGCAAACATGGAATTTGAAAAAACCGAGTTTCCGGTAACTTTTGGCGGCAAAACCATAAAGATAAAATCCGATATTATTATAAAAATTGCGGTTGAAAATAAAATGATGCCCGTAATAAGCGTTGGTATAAAAGAGCCTACTCAAAGAATAAGAGACTTGGAAAAGCAGAATGCCATATCTTATGCAAGGCTGCATAATCCGCCCGTTAAAATAGCCGTAATTACAAACGGAAATGAGTGGAAAGTTTACAACACAGTTACAAAAAAAAGATTGAAACAAGGCGTTCCAACCCTTAAAGAAGTTTTTTCCATCAAAGGCGAACTCTCGGCGCGACATATAGAAGAAAGCCAAAAATTTGTAGTCGAAGGTTATAAAAATACAAAAGAAATAATAGGCGCGCTGGAAAAATGTCATAATATAATGCGCAGCAACGACGGTTTTACTCCATTAGACGCTTTTGACGAGATGAATAAAATAATCTACATCAAAAGACAATCCGAAAGACAAGCCGTAGAAACCTATACGGAAAACAAATTTACGGAAAAATACTTTTTGATGGAATGCGAAACAAATGGAAAAACAGATTTTGAAAAAGTAAAAAAAACCGCTAATAGAATCTTTGAAGACGCTATAGAAGATTATCAATTTAAAGAAAAAATATTTGATAAAAAAACAAAAATAAGGATATGCGGCGAAAGCATTTTTGCAATAATCAAACTCCTTGATAATCAGGGTTTTCTTGAAACCGAACATGAAATAATAGGGCTTGCTTTTGAAAACTTTTTAACCACCGTATTTAGAGGCGAGCGCCTCGGACAATATTTTACGCCCCGAAGTCTTGTTGACTTTGCAATAGACATGCTCGGAGTAAAACATGGAGAAAAAATAATAGATCCGGCATTCGGTTCCGGCGGCTTTTTGGTTGAAGCATTTAAAGTGCTAAGAGAAAACATAATAAGCGAAGATATAATACAAGAAAAAAAAATAGAAGAAATTGAAAAATTATGTCAAGGTTCTATCTTTGGAACAGATATAAATAAAAAACTTACCATAGCATGTAAAACCAACATGTATATTCATGGAGCGGGGACAGCCTCACTTTATCATCAGGACGGACTTTTTGATACGGACATGATAAAAGAAGAAGTTTTTCATAAGGTATTTACAAATCCGCCTTTTGGCTCCAAAGTGGAAAAAAAAAAAGTGTTGGAGCGATTTTCCCTTGCAGGGAAAAATAGAAAAATGCAAAGAAGCGAAGTCCTTTTTTTAGAACGATGCATCAGGCTTTTAAAGCCGTCCGGCAAAATGGCGATAGTGCTGCCGGATATTATACTAAACGGGGCAAATAATACCGCAACCAGACAATATATAAAAAACAACTGCAAAATACTCGCCATAATATCCCTGCCTCGACAGGCTTTTATAAGGTCCGGAGCAAATGTAAAAACCTCTATGCTCTTTTTAGAAAAGCTTCTTCCAAACAAACAATACGCCAATAAAATATTCATGGCTCTTCCTAAAAAAATAGGTTTTGATTCCGCCGGCAGACCGGATCAAAGCGATCTTGGAAAAATAGCCGAAGCGTTTCATAAACATATAAATAATAAAAAGTTTGAAGAAAACGAAAAAATATTTACGGTAAACGAAAACAACATTAAAGAAAGGCTTGATCCTAAAACCTACTTTAAAGCCGAAACAATAAAAAGCGGTTTTACAACCGTCCGCCTTCAAGAAATTATACAACCGAAAACAAACAAAATAAACCTTTTAGACTTTCCAAATAATATTTTTAAAATACTGGGGGTAAATAATAAACAAGGGGTTTTTATAAACAGAGAGGAACTCGGAGAAAAAATAAAACGCTCCCATTTTAAGATCAAAAAAAATGATTTTTGCTACAACCCAAGTCGAATAAACATAGGAGCCATAGGGTTATCCCCTTTTGATTATGATAATCAGATTATAACCGGATATTATAAGGTTTTTAGCGCAAATCAAAAAAAAATACTGCCGGAATTTTTAGACTGCCTGTTTAAAACAAAAAACTTTTTAAACTTTATACAAGAAAAAGTCCGCGGCTCCGTACGAATGGATTTATCGATAGATGACCTGAAAAAATGGATAATTCCCCTACCCTCTTTAAAATTTCAAAGCGAATTTCTAAATAAAATAAAAAACAGAAAAAATATTGTTAAAAACGCTTCTCAATTAATCAAAGAGCTTTCAAACATAGAAATACCGGAAACAAAAGGAAAAAGAATACTTAAAGAATTTATTACAAACAGTCTTTACGGCATATCCTCCAAATGTAAGCAAAAGGGCAAATATCCTGTTTTGCGTATGAACAACCTCGACGCCTTGGGAAATTGGAACCTTGACGATTTAAAATATACGGATATAGAACTTCCGCCTCACAGACTGTTTCAAAAAGGAGATTTTATCTTTAACCGAACAAACAGTGCCGAGCTTGTAGGAAAATCCGGAGTAATAGATTTTGATTTTTCCGGAACTTGGGCGTCCTATCTTATAAGATTCAAGTTTAATGAACATCTAAACCCTTATTACCTTAAATATCTGTTTGCTCAGAAAAAATATAGAAAATACATTTCGTCCGCGGCAAAACAGTCCGGCGGTCAGGCAAACATAAGCGCAAAGCAGTTTGCGGAAATAGAGATAGATTATCACCCCATTTCCATTCAAAACAAAATAGCCGAAAAACTCAACGCCCGTTTCGAGCAAATAGCGGTTTTAAAACAGATAATAAAAACAGCGCAAAAATCGAAAAAAAAGTTAAGAGAATCTATATTTAAATATTAATAGTTCAACTTATAAAATTTAATTTTGCTTTACTCGAAATAATACAAAACGCCTTTTTTAACCGTCATTTCGACAAATGTTATTTTTGCTTATAATTTCGACATAAGTTATTTTCACTTGTCATTTCGACGAGCAAAGCAAGGAGAAATCCCTTAATAAAAAGCGATAAATAATAGATATTGCAAAACCGTTGACGCTTAAAATGCAAGTTTCGGCATCGACTAATTAAATTAACCTATAACAAAGCAGTTTATTCAACGCCGAAATAAGACAAAATAAGAAAATAAATAAATATAAAAATTCGGAGGATAACAGATGCCTATAGGCGGCTTACAAAAAACATCCTTAATAGATTACCCTGGCAAAATAAGCTCCGTTATCTTTATTGCGGGCTGCAATCTGAAATGCCCGTATTGTCATAATTCCATACTTATAAAAGGCGGTTTTATTCCTTATAAAAAAAATACAATCATAAATTTTTTACAAGAACGAATAAATTTTATCGAAGGAGTCGTTATATCCGGCGGCGAACCTACCCTTTATAAAAAACTTGAAGAGCTATGCCTGCAAATAAAAGATCTCGGTTACCCTATAAAACTTGATACAAACGGAACCAATCCGGACAAAATAGAAAATCTGCTTCAAAAAAAACTGATAGATTATATAGCTATGGATATAAAAACCGCGCCTAATCTTTATTCGCCTACATTTCAGGAAAAAGCGGAGCCGGAAAAAATAATCGAAAGTATAAAATTAATAAAAACCTCCAGAATACCTTACGAATTTAGAACCACATGTTCAAAAAAAATCATAACCGCCGATATAATGGAAAAAATTGCGCGACTAATTGCAGGCGCAAGGCTTTACTCCTTGCAGCTTTTCAATGATAAAGAGACGCTTAATCCCGATTTTTTTAAAAATATTAAAAAAAATTACGGTAAAAAAGATCTGCTTAATTTTAAAGCCATAGCCGAAAAAACGGTTAAAAAATGTATTATAAGATAAATTTTGCCGCATTCAAAAAAAACGCCTTACAGTTTATCGGCTTCCGCTATCTAGTCGATGCTAAAAAAGCTGCATTTTAAGCTTAAACGGTTTTGCCGATGCCTTAAGTTAAAATTTAATAAAAAATATAAAAAATCAACTTGTTATTACTTTTTCGCTTTTTATTAAGGGATTTCTCCTCGCTTTGCTCGTCGAAATGACAAGCAAAAATAACTTATGTTCAATTTCCCCTGTCATTTCGAACCGAAGGGAGAAATCCCTTTATTATTGACTTCTGCCTTTATCCTTTAACCTTTTGTAAGAATTTAATCATTATTTTTTATGATTAGATTTTTTTTAATACCGGACGTTTCCTCTTAAAATTTGCAAGCGGTCAATACTACCCTTAACATTTTCTTGCAAATATTAAGAGGAAACATTCATTACTATCAAAGGCGGTAGTTTTATTTGCGTAGCGGCTCTTGCCGTCAAGGAAACAATTTTCGGCTGGTTTTGGGTTAAGACAAAGCAAGCCGAAAATCCGAGACGACAAGCAAAAAGCGGGGCAAACAAACTCCGATACTGACAAATTGAATTATCGGATAATTAACCGAACGGCTCATTTTTTACGCTTTTTATTAATTTTTTCAGTATCGACTATTATAGTCAAATAAAGATGATAATTTTCTTATAACGCGCGCAGCCATTCCGGCTTAAGCTCTATTTTTCCCGCAAGCGCCTCGTCTATTATCTTTAAAGTCCGCTCCTTATCTTTCGGCAACCTTGCCTTTATAGGAAGATAATTAGAAGCATGATTTGCATGAAAAAGTCCGGCGGAAATATCCGTCCAAGCTATCATTGTTCTTAATTCGGCAAGCATTTCATTCGGTTCTATAAGCTGAAACTTTCCCTTTTCCCAATCTTCATAAAGAGGCGTATTAGGCAAAAGCATCAAAGATAACGCTCCTATATAATTCGGATCAATTGCGGAAAGAACCCTGCCCGTTTCCTTGGCATGTATTTGAGATCTTGTTTTTCCGGCAATTCCAAGCAAAACCGTAACCGAAAGTTTTATACCCGCTTCCCTTGCTTTTCTGCCCGCTTCTATCATTGTATTTGGCGTCCCTCCCTTATTAATAGCCTTTAAAGCGCCCTCATCGCCGCTTTCAAGCCCCATATATATTATTTTTAAACCGAGTTCCTTAAGCCGTTCCAACTCTTCCGCTGTTTTCATTCTCAATCCCTTTGTATTGCCGTATAAACCGACGCGCGTAACCTGCGGAAGCTTCCTTTTTATTTTTTCCAATATCATAACAAGACGTTTCATAGGAAGTATAAGGGCGTCTCCGTCGCATATAAAAACTCGTCTTTGCTTCTTACAATATTTAGAGGCAAAATCTATATCCTCGTCTATAATTGAATCCGATTTAATGCTAAATCTTTTATCATTATAAGTTCCGCAAAATGTGCATTTATTATGAGAACAACCAAGAGTAACCTGCAAAAGTATGCTGTTAGCTTCGCTTGGAGGTCTTATTATATTTCCTTCGTAATGCATAATTAACTTCCCCTTATTAAAAGTTTGCCGTATGACTTTATAGTTTGTTCGTTTACGGCGTTGAAAAATTTCTTAATCCTATAAATATACACGAATTAGTCGGCGCTAAAAAACCTGCATTTTAAGCGTAAACGGTTTTGCCAACACCTGAAGTTAAAATTTAATAAAAGATATAAAAAATCAACCTGTTATTACTTTATCACTTTCTATTAAGGGATTTCTCCTCGCTGCGCTTGTCGAAATGACAGGCAAAGATAACGTTTGTCCAAAGAACAGGGTGAAAAAATATTCTCTGGAATAAAAAGTTTGTCATTGAGAGCGAAGCAAAAAACTCCTTAATTATTTCCCCGTTGTTTCTTCGCCAAGCGTTGTTTTTGTTTGTCATTTCGAACGAGTGAAACGAGGAGAAATCCCTTAATTAGTTCCTCTGATCTTATCCTTGCCCCTTTGTACAAGTCTTTTTACGATTAAAACTTTTGCGCAACCCCGAAAACAAACAAAACAATAAAATATTATTAAAACTACCCGGCAAATGAAAAATCTTAAATTCGGACGGATAACAAAGCAGTTATCCGCCCGAATTTTATATTTCGCCGCTATCTATCTTACCCTCCATCAATCTTACATAATCTATTCCGGCGGCTTTAAAGCCTTGCTTTCCGTATTTAATATTCGCCTCCAATATGTAATATTTTTTCTTGTATTCGATTACGTCGATGCCTGCGTCATTAAAACCGCATTTTTTAGCGGCATTTTCGGCAAACCGTATTGCATCGTTCGGAATATCTTTAAAGGATACTTCTCCGCCTGCGGATAAATTTGTTTTAAAGTTACAATCATTAGCGGTTCTAAAATATGCAATAGCAGCTTTTTTTCCTATTATAACTACTCTTATATCCCGTTTTATCGGCAAATAGTCTTGTATGTAAGCTATTTTTGTTAAATTAAGATATTGTTCAAGGTCGTCCCGATTTTTTATAAGATAAACCCCTCTGCCCATGGCGGAGCCTCGGGGTATTTTTGCTATAAAAGGGTATTGAAATATCTCTAAAATCCTGCTTTTTTTAAAGGCGTAAAAAATTTTTGTTTTCGGATGAGGAATTTTTAATATTTGAAATAAGGCGGTCTGTTTTATTTTATCTTGCGCATATTTGTAATTATTATAGCTCGGAAACGTAGGAATGCCTGCGCTATTTAAAATGTCCGCATAAAAAAAAGTAGGATAATAAATTGTTTGCCCGCTTATAATTTTTTTTTGCTCTTCTTTTGAATAATCGGAAAAATTTATTTTTAATCCCAAAGTTATTACGTTTCTACAATCTTGTAAGCGTTTTCCTATGGCTATGACTTTTTCATTCTTCAAACAGGCTACTCCGCGCCCTCTTGATAGCGAATAACTTCGGCTCCTTTGGGTATTTTAAAATCAAATTCGGAATTTGGTATATCGTTTAATAGCTTTAGGTTTTTAAACTCCAGAACATTTTCGTCGTCATAAGCGTTGTAAGTGGAAATTCCCACAATATCTAAGCTTGCGGAGGATATTAAAAGATAAACGGAGCTAATATCTGCATTTTCTTTTGAAGGCAATAGTTTAAAACGATATACGTTGTTTTTTACTTTCCCTTCCGAAGAGATTTCAAAATTTTTCCGCAAATTTTTTATATCGGTTAAAAAGCTGCCTCCTCTTCCGTTTTTAAAAAAGTCTTCGGCGTTTCCGGTAGTAACCTGATTATCCTTTTCATTATGTATCCAAAGAGTTTTGCCGTCCGATATAACCTCTTGGACTTCCGGCGTATAATATTTCCATCGCATTTTATAAGGAGGCTTAAAAATAATATAACCGGAGGCGGTATCGGTCATGTCCATAGATTTTAAAGTGGTTGTTTGAATAAAGGATGCGGAGAAAGCTCTTTCGCCGTACTTTGATATAACTTTGTCGAGCATTTGATCCGGCTCCAGCGCATATATTGGTCCGCAAAAAGCGTAAAAAAGAAATAGCAATAAAAAAAATATTTTTTTTAACATAATACTTGCCTAATTTTAAATAGTTTATTAATAAAAATGTTTTTAATTTAAAGGATAATTCATACAAAAGTTAATAAATCCAACTTATACACTATATTGAAAAAAAGGAAACTGAAAAAATGGAAAGCGTTCTTATCTCGCCGGCAAGCGCCGAATTTTTCGGAATATCTTTAAAATTTTTCGGAATATTAATTCCTATAATAGGAATTTCATTATTTATTTATATAATGTCAAAACGTATTTTTCCTCTTACTCAGGCGCAGCCGGATTTTAGAACGGACAAATTAGGCAAAAGGATTATGGCGTTTTTAAAGGTGGGCGTAGGACAAGCGCGGCATCCTCGCTTTTTTACTGCCGGCATAATTCATATAGTAATATTTGCGGGCTTTTTAATTCTTGCCCTTAATTCTATAAACCTTGTAATAGTAGGCTTTATACCCGGCTTTACTCTTCCCGGCTTATCAGGAGCCATAGGCGGCGTTTATATTGCTTTAAAAAATATTGCAGCGACTCTTGTTTTAATCGCCTGTATCGTAGCAATGATAAGAAGAGGTTTATTTACTCCGGAACGCTATAAAGTCCCTGAAAAATACGGGCATGATCATACTGCGGAAGCGGTTTTTGTGCTTATAATAATATCTGTTCTGATGATAACCGACTCCTTATTTGAAGCCGCTCCCATAGCGGAGCATTTAAAAACCGGCGCTGCGGAGGAGCTGATAATACCCGGAACAATCACTTGGTTTTTTGTAGCAATATTAAAAAACGCTTCTCAAGGCGCCCTGCAAAGCTTATATCTTCTATCCTACTTTATTCATGACCTTGTCTTTTTCTTCTTCTTATGCTTTTTGCCTCTCGGCAAGCATTTTCATGTTATAACGGGGCTTTTAAACATATTTTTATCAAAGCTTAACAAAGGAAGCATAAAACCTGTAAAATGGGGAATATCCGAAGAAGGATTAGACGATTTGGAATCTTTCGGAGTAAAAAAGATTACCGATTTTACATGGAAACATATATTGGATTTTTACTCCTGCGCAGACTGCGGACGATGCTCCGACAGATGTCCGGCAAATAGGGTAAAAAGGCCTCTTTCTCCGAGATTCATATCCATTAAAGCGCGAGATTATATATTTAACGAATACCCGATATGCGGCGAGAGTAAAAATCGTTCGGATAAAGAGAACGATAACATGCTTATAGGGGATATATTCGAAGAAGATGAAATATGGTCTTGCACAACCTGCGGCGCATGCGAAGCGGAATGTCCCATATTAATAGAATATATAGATAAAATAGTAGATTTAAGAAGGGCTATGGTGGATGAAGGAATGGTGCCGCAGTCCTTACAAAAACCGCTTAGCGCTTTAAATAAAAGAGGAAATCCTTACGGAAAATTAGAAAAAAAGAGAAGCGCTTGGGTCAAGGAAAAGGATTTTGCGGCGGAATGCGAAGTAAAAGTTTTATCCGCAAAACAAAGCGCAGATACGCTATATTTTGTGGATAGCATTACCTCTTACGACGATAGAATGATATTAATAGCTCAAGCGACCTCTAAAATACTTAACGCATCTGAAATAGACTTCGGAATACTCGGCAAAGCCGAAAAAGATAGCGGAAACGAAGTAAGACGTTTCGGAGAAGAGATGCTATTTTGCGAATTAAAAAATCAAAACATAGAGGCAATATCCGAAGCCGGCGTAAAAAGCATAGTGGTTTCGGACCCTCATGCTTTGAATACCTTGAAAAACGAATACGACGAAATACCTAAAACAGAACATATAAGCCAGCTTATATTAAGGCAATTAAAAGAGAATAAGATAACATTATCTCCGGAAACAACAGGCAAAACATACGCTTACCATGATCCCTGTTATCTCGGAAGACATAACGACATATACGATGCTCCTCGCGAAGTTATAGACGCCATTCCGAACATAAAACGAGTTGAAATAATAGATAATTGTAAAGACAGATCATTTTGTTGCGGAGGCGGCGGATTAATGCTCTTTTACGAACCCGAAGAGGAGACGAGAATGGGAACAATAAGAGTTCAAATGGCAAAAGAATCCGAAGCCGACGTAATAGTTACGGCTTGCCCCTTCTGTATGGTAAATATTGAAGACGCCATAAAAACAAGCGGGCTTGAAGGAGAAATGGAGGTTATAGACATTGCGGAGCTGATTGCAAATCATATAAAATAAAAAGGAAATCCCTAATTTTTAAATATAAATCATTAATGTCGGAGGAAAAAACAGTATGGAAATATTAGTGTGTGTAAAAAGAGCGCCGGATACCCTTGAAAACGAAATTACGGTTAATAAAGACGGAACAAACATTGAAGAAGAAGATCTTGTTTATTCCGTAAACGAGTGGGACAATTACGCCGTCGAAGAGGCGATTCAAATAAAAGATAAAGTAGGCGGAAGCGTTACCGTAGTTACCGTAGGCGACGAAGATGACGAAGAGGTACTAAGGCGCGAAATGGCTATGGGAGCCGATAACGGAATACTAATTTCGGACGAAGCTTTTAAAAATTCGGACGGAAAAGGAATAGCTTCTATATTAAAAGCCGAAATAGCAAAAGGAAAATACGATCTTATTCTTACAGGCGCTCAGGCGGACGACGGAGCCGGACAAATAGGCGGAATGCTTGCGGCAATGTTAGACCTTCCTTACGCTTCTTTGGTAAATAAAATAGAGGTAGAAGAGGGCAAACTTACAATAGGGCGCGAAATAGAGGGCGGCTCTCAAGAGATAAACAAAATAAAGCTTCCTTGCGTTCTATCAATTCAAACAGGCATCAACGAACCTCGTTACGTTGGAATAAGAGGCATTAGAAAAGTCGCGTCAATAGAAATTCCGGTTAGAACCGCGGCGAATCTAGGATTGGACGCAAGCGCGGCGGGAGAGGCCGGAGCAAAAGTAAAAAAACTTGATTACTTCATCCCCGAAGCCGAAGAAGGCGCGGAAATACTTACGGGCAGTCAAGAAGAAATAGCCGATAAACTTATAGAACTTTTAAAGGCAAAAGGAGGAATTAAATAATGAGCCGACAACTCTTTGCATATATTACGCATAAAAACGGCGTTGCCAACGATTCTGCATTTGAACTTGCGGCAGCCGCAAAAAAAATAGACGCAGACGCTTCGGTTACCGCAATAGTAACCGGAAAAGGAGACGATTTAACAAAAGCATGCGAGCAGGCAAGCTCCGTTTTTACAAAAGTTTGGAAAATAGAGGACGACGCTTTTGCATATCCTAACGCGGAATTAGTAAGAGCCTTATTAATAAAAATACTTCCGGAAAAAAGCGTAACTTTGCTTGCGCATGATACCTTCGGAATGGATTTGGGACCTGGACTCTCCATAAAATTAAACGCATCTTTTGTATCAGACGTAGTAGATATAGAAAGAGTAGAAGGAGACGCTTTAAAAATAATTCGCCAAGAATATTCCGGACAGGTTTCCACCCATGTATCTTGCGACATATCGGACGGAGCGGCAATCAACATTCGCCCCGGCGCGTTTAAACCGGCGGAAGCCTCGACAACCGGAGAAATAGAGGATAAATCTTCCGAAGCGGCGGGCATTACCGCAAAAAGAGAATATGTAGAAACAATCGAAGCCGAAGTGGGCGACGTTGACATAACAAAATCGGAAATACTGGTATCCGTAGGACGAGGCATAGAGGACGAAGAGAATATAGAAATCGCTCAAGAACTTGCAGACGCCATAGGAGCGGACGTATCCTGCTCGCGTCCCATAGTAGATGCAAAATGGCTTGAAAAATCTCGTCAGGTAGGGACATCCGGTCAAACCGTAAAACCGAAAGTATATATTGCTTTGGGAATAAGCGGATCATTCCAACATCTCGGCGGCGTAAAAGGCTCTCCTTTTATGGTTGCCGTTAATAAAAATCCGAACGCTCCCATATTCCAAGTTGCAGACGTAGGCGTAACGGACGATCTTCTTGATTTTGTTCCGACGTTAACCGAAAAAATCGAAGAGCTATAATAATAGCCTAAAAGTTTCTCGCTTTGTTCGAAATGACAAGCTTCCTATATAGGAACATTTTCTCGCTTGTCATTTCAACAAACGAGGAAAAACAGCGCGACAAGGAACCAGATGATAAATTTAAGCGTAAACGTTAATAAAGTTGCAACATTAAGAAACGCAAGAGGCGGCGGCGTTCCTAACGTTTCCAAAGCCGCATTAACCTGCATTAAAGCCGGTTCTCAGGGCATTACGGTTCACCCCCGAGAAGATCAACGCCACATCAAACAAGAAGACGTCTTTGAGCTTTCAAAATTAACAACCGCTCAAAAAGTAGAATACAACATAGAAGGAGACCCCCGCCCGGAGCTGCTTAATCTTGTATTAAAAATAGTTCCTGACCAATTCACCCTTGTTCCTGTGGAGGAGGGAGAAATAACCTCGCATCACGGTTGGGATATAGATAAAAACAGAGAAAAATTAACGCCCGTTATAAAACTTTGCAAAGAAAAAGGAATAAGAATAAGCCTTTTTATGGATGCAATTCCGCAAAACATGGTAAAAGCCGCGGAAATAGGAGCGGATAGAATAGAGTTATATACCGGACCTTACGCATGCGCAAAAACCGAAAATGAAATAAAAAAAGAATTTTCCCTCATAAAAGAATCTCACGACGCGGCTTTAAAAGCGGGGTTGGAACTTAACGCCGGACACGACCTGGACATTGACAACATACCTATGCTTTTGGAACTAAAAGGAATAAAGGAAGCGTCCATAGGGCACGCCATTATAAGCTATGCGCTATATGTAGGGCTTGAAAAAGCGGTTAAAAATTTTAGAAAAGCATGCGGACAAAGGGAGGATATAAAATGAAAAAAATAGCGGTAATATTATCAGGCTGCGGTTTTAAAGACGGCTCCGAAATACATGAGTCCGTTTTAACCCTGCTTGCAATAGACAAAAATAATGCTCAATATCAATGCTTTGCGCCGGATATTAATAACATAGAGGTTGTTAATCATATAACAAATCAAAAAACCGGCGAAAAAAGAAACGTCTTAATAGAAGCCGCGCGAATAGCAAGAGGAGAGATAAAGCCCTTAAACGAATTTGACGCAAAAAAGTTTGACGCCCTTATACTCCCCGGCGGTTTCGGAGCCGCCTCCAATCTATCTACATTTGCAACTCAAGGCGCGGATTGTACAGTGAATAATCAAGTATCCGAGGCGATAGAGCAAACCTTTAAAGCAAATAAGCCGATAGGCGCTCTTTGCATAGCTCCGGTTATACTTGCAAAACTGATAAAAAATGCGGAATTAACAATAGGAGATTGCGTAAACACCGCAAGCCTTATCGGAAAAATGGGAGCGGCTCATAAAAAAGCCGGCGCTACGGACATTATAACAGACAAAAAAAACAGATTGGTTACAACCCCTTGTTACATGCTTGCAACAAAAATTTCGGAAATAGCCGAAGGAGCGGATAATCTTGTAAAAGAGGTTTTAAACCTGATAAACGGATAAAGGCAAAACATAGCCTTAAAAAATATTAAAAATATTAAGCAAGGGATTTCCCCCTTGGGTCAAAATGACAGTCCAAAATTACTTTCTGTTATTTCTGCTTGTCCTTTCGACAAGCGCGGCAAGGAGAAATCCCTTAATAATATTTTCGTATAAAAAATTTTTACCAAAATCAAAAAAAGGGTTTAAAATGGCGGATATTAACGACCTTGTTTTAATATATTTTGAAAACGAACCTATAACCTTCGCTCGAATAGAGGATATTCAACCGGATATCAAAAAAAACTGGTATCATATTTCCCTTTTATTTTTACAAAATCCGCTCCATATAGTAACTTGGATATTAAAAAACGAATATATAAACGGGGCGGAATTTAGCATGTCCGATAAAAAAATAAGAATCGAAAAAGTGGAAAGCCCGTATAAAAAAAAAGGGGAAAATCCGCCGGAACAGGAAGAAAAACAAAAAAAAGAGAAAACCGGAAAACTGTTATTTTTAAATTCGGATTCGGATTAACCTATAATATTTTATAATAAACCGTTTTATCTGTTTTTAAGGATTAAAATTTAATCATAAAAAACGGGCAAAATAAAAAGCGAGGCAAGGGTATTATAAAAAATGTGCAAACCTACAATATTTCAAAAAACATACAAAGATTATATTAGCCAAATCGAAAACATTAATTTAAAGGATATTTCCGAAACAATAGGCGGAGTTGTCCGAAACAATGAAATTGAAATACCCTTTTTTAAAAAGCCTTATAAAATATCTTCAAAAGGAATATTGAACAATCTTGGCGATACCGCCGATTTTAGCGAGGCTGCAATCCTATCCAAATACATCCTTCTATCTCCCCAAAAACCGGTTATAGATAATAAGCTTGTATCTTATCCGGAATTTAAAGACGCGGGACCTCTTACAAAATATTTTAAGGATAACGCGGAAGAGGCAATAGCAAAATATTTTACAAATAATCTTGCGGGTCTTAAAACAGCCGGAAAACTACTTAAAGGAGTCGAATGCCATACCATAGACGCGGCTTACGATTTTAAATTAAAATTCAATCCGTTGCCGAGAATTCCGATATACCTGCTTTATAACGACGAGGAAAAAGAGGAAGGATTTCCGGCGCAATCCGTTATGCTATTTGAAAAAAGCGCCCGAACATACCTTGACGAAGAATGCTTGGCAATTTTAGGAACCCTTCTTTTTAATCGTCTGAAACAAATTGGCGATACTATATAAATGGATTTCTCCCTTGATTAGCAGGACAAAAAAAAGGGCGGGGAATAATCAAATCCCCGCCCTTTTTTATTTTGAAGCGTTGTTGTTGTTTGTCATTTCAACAACATTTATTTTTACCTGTCATTTCGAACGAGCGAAGCGAGGAGAAATCCCTTTATTAGCGCCTTTTGCTCTTATCCTTTGCCCCTTTGCACAAATCTTTTTGCGATTAAAAACCTTTTTATAGTTATAGTATTAATTAGTTGATGCTAAAAAAACTAATAAGGCGTAAGCGCTCAACCTGTTGGCAAAACCGTTTACGCTTAGAATACAGCTTTTTCAACATCAATTCAATAAAGATAACTTTAGCCCTTTTTAAAACGCCTACATATTATCTTTATCCTCCCTTTCGCGCCATATAAAAAACAAACCAATATTGACAATTAGCCTAAAAATAGTTAAGCAGATTCAGAATATTTATAAAATTAAAGATTCTTTAAACGATAAAGAATTTAATAAATATAACAAGCTAAGAGGGAGAAAAAAATATGAACAAAATAGGCGTAATAGGAGCGGGCAACATGGGAAGCGGCATCGCTCAAAAACTTGCTCAAGAAGGCTTTAACGTGGTAATGATAGATACCGATCAAAAATTCGTTCAAAACGGATTAAACAGAATTAAAACCCTTTTGGAGCAAGGAGTTAAAAGAAAAATATTTACCGATAAAAAAGTTGATAAAATCCTCTCCTCACTTGTCGGATCAACCGATTTCAACCTTATTAAAGACGCCGATATAGTCATAGAGGCAATATTCGAAGATAAAAAAGTCAAAGAAGACCTATTTATAAAATTAGACGCTCTATGCGACAAAAAAACAATACTTGCCACAAACACCTCAAGCTTTTATGTGAAAGATTTTTCCGAAAAAACCTCAAGACCAGATAAATTTATAGGAATGCACTACTTTTTTCATCCCGCAAAAAATAGCCTCTTAGAAATAATACCTACCGAAAAAACAAGCAAAGACACAATAAACAAAGTAATGCTCGCCTCAAAACTTCATGGCAAAACCGCAATAATAGTAAAAGATGCTCCCGGCTTTGCGGTCAACCGCTTTTTTGTTCCCTTCTTAAATGAAGCGGCGCGCATGCTCCAAGAAAAAATTGCGGACATACCTACAATAGAAGAAGCCGCAAAACGCGCCTTTAAAATCGGAATGGGACCATTTCTGCTTATGAACGTAACCGGAATACCAATAGCGTATCATGCCGCATCCACCCTCGGAAAAGAAATCGGAGACTTTTACGCTCCCGCAAAAATATTAAAAGACCAAATGGAAAGCAAACAAGATTGGAACATAGAAGGCGCTTTTGACGAAACCAAAATAGAAAAGGTTCAAGACAGATTTTACGGAGTATGTCTCGGCGTCGCCGCCGCATTAGCCGACGAACAGGTTGCAAGCTTGGAAGATACGGACAGAGGCGCAAAAATAGGTTTAAGATGGATATTAGGACCCTTTGAAATAATGAATAAAATAGGAATAGATAAAACATACAAAGCGGTTAAAGCAATATGCGAAAAATATCCCGATTTCAACATGCCTACAATATTGGAAAAACAAAAACAGCTTGCCAAACCGTTTAATTTTAAAACGGTTGATCTAAAAATCAAAGAAAACATAGCATATATTACAATAAACAGACCCGAAGCTATGAACGCTTTAAACGAAGACGTATTCAAACAGCTTCTGGAAAACTTTAATAAAGCCGAACAAAACCAAAACGTAAAGGCAATAGCCTTTGACGGAGCCGGAAAAGCCTTTATAGCCGGAGCGGATATACGCTTTTTTATAAAAAAAATAAAAGCAAACAAAATTCGCGACATATACGAATTTACCCAAAAAGGACACAACCTCCTATTACAAATAGAAAACTGTAAAAAACCTACCATAACAATATTAGACGGCTTATCTATGGGCGGAGGAAGCGAGTTTGCGCTTGCAACACAATTTATAATAGCGACCGACGCCGGTTCCATGGCGTTTCCCGAAACCGGAATAGGAATATACCCGGGTCTTGGCGGAATGTTAAGACTTGCAAAACAAATAGGACCGGATCTTGCAAAATATTACATCTTTGCCGGAGCGCCTATAAGCGCAAAAGACGCGTTTGATCTCGGAATAATAACCGAAATAACCTCTCCGCAAAACATAGAAAACTCTGTTAAAAAAATAGCCGATAAACAACACAAACAAGAAAAATACAGAAAAAGAAACATACCAAAAAAATACAAACAATTTGCCGCCGCATTTTCCGATCAAAATATAAAACTAATGTCAGACAAAAAACCGCCTCAAAACATAGACAAAAAAATTGCGGAAAAAATACTTAAAATACTCGGTTATAAAGCTCCGCTCGCGTTAAAAGAGGCGAACGACATAATAAACGCCCAAACCGAACAAAGCGTTGAACAAGGAATAAAAACAGAACTCGCTCAACTTGAAAAAATATTTGCCACAAAAGACGCTTTGGAAGGACTTAGCTCCGCCGGCAAAAAACGCCCCGAATTTACCGGAGCTTAAATATAAAAAAACTTTTTGTTTCTATTGAAAATAAAAAAATTACATCATTAAAAATAGTTAATAGAAAAAATAATGATAAAAGGAATAAAAAAATGCACCCGCTTTTACAAAAAAATCCCGATAAAAAAATACTCGTATTAGGCAACGAAGCAATAGCCCGAGGCGCCATAGAAGCAGGCGTTTCCTTTGCGACCACATACCCGGGCACCCCCTCTTCCGAAATATCGGAAAACCTATTTAAAATCTCGCATCAAACAGACCTCTATTTCGAGTACAGCGTAAACGAAAAAGTCGCGTTGGAAGTTGCAGCTGGAGCCGCAAACTCCGGCTTAAAAACACTTTGCATAATGAAACACGTAGGATTAAACGTAGCTGCGGATCCATTAATGACTCTTGCCTACGTCGGAGTTTCCGGAAGCCTCGTAATCCTTACCGCAGACGATCCTTTTATGTTTTCAAGCCAAAACGAACAGGACAACCGCTTTTACGGCAAACTATCCGGCTTGCCGGTTATAGAGCCTTCTTCGGTTCAAGAAGCAAAAGACATGCTTATATACGCCTTTGAACTATCCGAAAAACTAAAAGAGCCGGTAATCTTCAGAACAACCACAAGAATAAACCATTCCAGCGCTTTTATAACCCTCGGAGAAATAAAAGAAAGAAAAACAAAAGGAGACTTTAAAAAAGACCCCTTAAGCTACGTAACCGTTCCGGCAGTTTCCAGAAACCTCCACTTAAAACTTATAGAAAAAATAAAAAAAGCCGAAACAATCTCCGAAAACTGCGAATACAACTTTCAAAAAGGGAAAGGAGAACTCGGCATAATAACAAGCGGAGTAAGCTTTTTATACGCGTCCGACGCGATTAAAGAATTAAACGTATCCGATAAAGTTAAAACATTAAAAATAGGCTTTTCAAATCCGCTTCCGCAGAAAAAAATTCAAGCCTTTTTAAAAGACTGCAAAAAAGCGCTAATTATAGAAGAGGGCGAGCCTGTTCTGGAAACATACGTTAAAGCCTGCGCTCAACAAGCCGGAATAACAATTCCTATAAACGGCAAAGGGAAAAACCTATTTAACCTCCATTTTGAATTAGACCCGGAAACCGTTAAAAAAGTAATAAGCTCATACTTCGGCTTTGATTACGCTCCCAAATCAAAACCGGACGTCTCAAACATACCCGAACTGCCAATGCGTCCGCCAAACCTATGTTCCGGATGCTCCCATCGCGCAACCTTTTACGAAATAAAAAAGGCGGCTCAAAGTCTTGATATAGACGTTATATATCCGACCGATATAGGATGCTACACGCTTGGTTTTATGCCCCCCTTAAATATGGGAGATTTTGTAATTTGCATGGGATCCTCCGTAAGCTCATCCTGCGGTTTTTCAAAAGCCATACCGGGTAAAAAAGTGGTAGGCTACATAGGAGATTCCACATTTTTTCATTCCGGAATAACAGGGCTCATAAACGCGGTATTCAACAACCACAACTTTACCCTTGTAATACTCGATAACGGCATAACCGCAATGACCGGACATCAGCCCAATCCCGGAGTAAACATGAAAAAACTCGGGCTTGAACAATATCAACAAGTTTCCATAGAAAACATAGTAAAAGCCGCCGGAGTAAAACATGTAACGGTTATAAAACCTAAAAAAGTTAAAAAAAGCATAGAAGCGATAAAAGAGGCTCTTTCTTACAAAGGAGTATCCGTTATAATTGCGCAAGAACTTTGCGTATTATATGCCAAAGCCTTAAAAATGCCGGCGGGACGCCCCTTTTACATTTCGGACAAATGCAAAGATCATAGAGACTGCATAAACGAAATAGCTTGTCCGTCATTTTATATAGACCAAACAAACAAAGTAAAAATAAATGCCGATACATGTATAGGATGCGCTCTTTGCGCTCAAATATGCCCGGAAAACGCCATACTGCCGGTTCCTAAATCTTAAAATCTATACGATTAAAAAATAAAAAAGGGCGATTATCAAAATAAATAAGAAATACTTCCCTTATTTTTTGCTTCTCATTTCGACAAGCAAAGCGAAGAGAAATCCCTTAATTAAATGATAAACATAAAAAAACAATCATTACGAAAAGAGACGTCCGAAGTTTTTTGCGTAACGACGCTTTGATAGCCGTTTGACCGTTTAAAAACAAAGCAAATCAACACGGACATCTCCGGACTAAATTATAAAGGATAAAAACATGGAAACAAAAAGACTAATAATGGTAGCCGTAGGGGGACAAGGAAACCTGCTGGCGTCTAAAATACTCGGAGAAGCCGCCTTGTTATCCGACATACCGGTTCGTATGAGCGAAATACACGGAATGGCTCAACGAGGCGGAGTAGTAGAATCCGCCATAGTATTAGGCGACGCTCAAAGCCCCATAATTTCAGACGGCAGCGCGGATATCCTGCTTGGATTTGAGCCTTCCGAAACTTTAAGAGCTATAAACAAATGCAATTCCAACACTTACGTTATAACAAATCTTGCGCCCTTGCCTCCGTTTACCGTAGCTATAGGCAAAGGGAAATATCCGGATATAAATCTAATACAAACCCTAATAAAAGAAAAAGTCCGAAAGCTAATAGCTTTTAACGCGCTTGACGCCGCAAAACAGGCGGGCAATCCAATGGCGTTAAACACGGCATTACTCGGAGCTTTAAGCAAAGCGGACGTTTTGCCTATACCAAAAGAAAATTATAAAACCGCTATAAAATCAAGAGTAAAAGAAAACTTTATAGATATAAATCTAAAGGCTTTTGAACTCGGATTTAACGCAATATAAAAACAATTTAAAACCGTAAAAAAAAATAATCATCTAAATAATCAAGGAGTTTCTCGCTTTGCTTTACAAGACAGGCTTCTTACTTTGACTTATCATTTCGAGGAGAAATCCCTTAAAAAATAGGGTAAACTCATATAATTAAAAACATGACTAAATTTCGGAGGATAACAAAGCAGTTCCTTCGGTTGCAAGGCTTACGAAAATTTTAAACGCAGGAATACTTACAGTATTTCGAGTATTAAAATTTGAGTATAACGCCGCAAACGGAGAAACTGCGAAGTTATCCTCCGAAATTTAAAAAGGAGGGGTTTATTATGGTATGGAACAAAGAATTTGAATGCATGTCGTTAGAGCAAATTCAAAAATTTCAGCTTGAAAAACTAAAGGAAACCGTCGGCTGGGTTGCGGCAAAAGTTCCTTTTTATAAAAAAAAGCTTGAAGAGGCAAAAATAAGCGCAGACAGCATCAAAAGCGTAGAAGACATCTCAAAACTTCCCTTCACCGTAAAAAACGATCTCAGAGACAACTACCCGTTCGGATTATGCGCGGTTCCGCTAAAGGAAGTGGTAAGAGTTCAAGCATCTTCCGGCACTACCGGCAAATCCATAACAGGACCATATACAACGGACGATATAGAGCAATGGCGAGAATGCGTTGCAAGAAACCTATGGGCTTACGGCGTAAGACCCGGAGACGTCTTTCAAAACGCTTACGGTTACGGACTTTTTACCGGCGGCCTCGGAGTTCATCAGGGAGCTTCTATGGTAGGCTGCACCGTTATACCGATAAGCTCCGGAGTTACAAAACGTCAAATAAGCATAATGCAAGATTTGGAGGTAACCGTTTTAAGCTCCACCCCTTCTTACGCCCTTACCATAGCCGAGCGAGCCGAAGAAATGAATGTAGATATAAGAAAACTCCCCATTAAAATAGGCATATTCGGAGCCGAGCCTTGGACAATGGAAATGCGAAAAGAAATAGAAGAGCGCATGGGAATAGAGGCGATGGATATATACGGGTTAACCGAACTTTGCGGCCCCGGCGTCGCTTACAACTGCTCCGAAAAAAACGGACTCCACATAAACGAAGATCATTTTATAGCCGAAGTAATAGATCCGAACACATTAGAGCCTCTTCCTTTGGGAGAAAAAGGAGAACTTGTATTTACCGCCATACAGCGTAAAGCAATGCCTCTTTTACGCTACCGCACAAAAGATATAACCTCCTTATCGCGCGAAAAATGCTCCTGCGGAAGAACATTGGTAAAAATGGAACGCATATCCGGCAGAAGCGACGACATGCTTATAATAAAAGGGGTAAACGTATTTCCGTCTCAAATAGAATCTTTGCTTCTCGACATACCGGAGGTGGAGCCTCAATACAGACTTATAGTTAAAAAAAGCGGATATCTGAACTATCTTACGGTTCAAGTTGAAACCAAAAAAGAAATATTTAAAAAAGGAAAACCAACGCTCCATCAAATAGAAAACAAAATAATGTATCATATAGAACAGAGCATAGGCATAAAAGTTAAAACAGAGCTAATGGAACCCAAATCAATAGAAAGAAGCGAGGGCAAAGCGCAAAGAATTATAGACGAGAGCGTAAAATAATAAAAAATACCTGCAATATAAAAAAGGAGATATTAAAATGGCTGACAAGTCCCACTTTAAACCGAAAACCTTTGCAATAATAGGCGCAGGTCCCGTAGGCTGCATTGTCGCCGCATTTCTTGCAAAAGGCGGATATAAAACAATACTATGCGACATCGTCCCGCAAATACTCAAAGCCGCTTTAAATAACGGGATAACACTTACCGGCAAAGAAAACATAACGCAAAAAATTTTTGCGGCCTGTTCCGATATATCAGAGCTTGAACAATATAATCCGGACGTAATAATAATAGCCGCAAAAGCAAACGCTTCCGCAAAAATATCCGAAAGCGTAAACAAAATCCGCAAACAAAACTCATACGTTATAAGCTGGCAAAACGGAATTGATACGGAACTTGAAATAGCAAAACATATCGATAAAAAAGCTATTATCAGAGCGGTGGTAAACTACGGATGCGTTCCCATAGGAAACGCAAAAGTTAATGTCGGCTTCCATCATCCTCCCCATTTTATCCAAGAACTTGATCCGCAATCTCAAAGCCAAGCCAAAATAATAGCGGAAGCCTTTACAAAAGCGGGGCTTCATACCGAACATACGCAAAATCTCGCCGTAAAAATATGGAGAAAAAGCGCTTTAAATATATCTATGAATCCCGTATCCGCATTAACAGGGCTTACCGTATCAAAGGCTATGGGAAATCCGCATGCAAGAACAATTGTGGACGCTCTTCTTATGGAATGCATCAAAATTGCAAAAACGTTTAATATAGACATAGGAGACGATTTTTATGATTACGCCGTCAATTACATGGAAAATGCCGGAGATCATAAAACCTCAATGCTGATGGACATAGAGGCAAAAAGAAAAACCGAAATAGAATTTATGAATCAAAAAGTCGTAGAATACGGCGAAAAAGCAGAAATAAAAACCCCGTACAATCTAACTATAACCTCTCTTATAAAAGGCAGAGAAGCCGCAATATTATTAAACTAAAATACCGAATCAGATAGCGCGGGGAAATCCTTCCTCGCGCCGTCGCTTAATTGCGACGACATAATCAATTCCATACTGTTAAGCGTATGCTATCCGCTTTGCCTTGAAGTTTTAATTCCGATATGTTATCTGAACTTTTTGCCGAATAAATAAAAAAAAATTTAAACAACATACTTAAAAAAAGGAAAATTATGGGCGGATTAAATAAAGCAATGATCATAGGAAGACTTGGCAAAGACCCCGACATGCGTTACACGCCGGACGGCGTTGCAATAGCTAATTTTAGCATAGCTACGTCCGAAGATTGGAAAGATAAAAATACCGGCGAAAAAAAAGAGAAAACCGAATGGCATAGAATAGTCGCTTTTAGAAGACTTGCCGAAATTTGCGGAGAATATTTAACAAAAGGAAAACAGGTATATATAGAAGGCAGACTTCAAACGCGCTCTTGGGAAAAAGACGGCGTTACAAAATATACCACCGAAATTATAGCCGATAAAATGCAGTTTTTAGATTCAAAAAGCGAATCTTCGTCTAAAAGCTCATCTTCCGGCGATACAGCCGCTTATGACAATTATATAAACGCCAAATCGGATAAGGACGACGACATACCTTTTTAATTTTTACGGCGTTTCGGCATCTTCCGAAAGTTTCTCTTTATCCTTTTCCTTATCCTGTTTAGGTTCGGATGTGGCTTTTTTAAAGTTTTTTATACCCTTGCCAAGTCCAGCGCCTATTTCCGGGAGTTTGCCGGCGCCGAAAATTATCATTATAATTACCAGAATAATAAGAAGTTCCGGCATTCCAATTCCAAACATATTATTTCTCCTTTTAGATTATAATAAAAGCGAAGCTTGATAAATATTTTGCATATAAAAGATTTATATTAGCTTAATATTAAAATATCAAGCTAAAAACCGAAAGCGCAGATTATATACGCAAATAAATATAGTCTTATGCAGAAAAACATGCATTTTAAGCGCCCCTTAATTAGTGCCCCGTTGTAATTCCGAACGAGCGTTATTTTTGCCTATCATTTCAAACGCGGCGAAAAATCCCTATAACTTCGCGGTTTGCCCGTTTGCGGCGTTGAAAAAAAAATTTAATCCTCGAAATACCCCATGTATTCCTCCGGTTAAAATTTTTTTTGCCTTGCAAGCGAACAAACCGCTTTGTTATAAAGCAGGCTTGAACATAGTCGATACTTAAAAAGCATATTATATATTGAAGTTATTGCAAATTTTATAAAAAACAAGGTAAAATATTTGCAAGTGTTCAATACTACTCTTAACATTTTCTTGCAAATATTAAGAGGAAATACTCATTACTAAAAAAAGATTTGTAATCGCCAAAAAATTTGTACAAATGAACAAAGGATAAGATTAGAAGGCAATAATTAAGGGATTTCTCCTCGCTTTGCTCGTTCGAAATGACAAAAAAAAATTGCTTTCTGTTATTTTGATAAATTTTATTTTTGCCTGTCATTTCGAGCGCGGCGAAAAGCCCTTAATAACAAAGCGGCAAATAATAGATAACCGTTTACGCTTAATCGGTATTGAATAGATAGTAAACCTAACCGGCAAAAAACCCTTAAACCCGGACAGATAACAAAGCAGGTTGAGCGCTTGCAAGGCGAATTTTTTTTTTAACCGCAGGAATACTCTACTATTTCGAGAATTAAAATTTTTACCCAACGCTAAAATTAAACAAACTGTAAAGCTATAAAGGCTAATCAAAAAATCAAAACGGCTAAATTCCGGCGCTTAACAAAGTAGTTTGTTTC
>JAFDMD010000070.1 GCA_019306185.1 Deltaproteobacteria bacterium | reverse complement strand
CGACGGACTATGGGATGTTATAAACGATTTTCATATGGGAATATCAAACGAGCTATGCTCCGAAAAATATAATATAACAAGAGAGGATCAGGATAGATATGCGGCGGAATCATATAAAAGAGCGCTTGATTCCATAGACGCCGGAAAATTTAAAGACCAGATTGTTCCTCTTAACGTTGTTAAAGGCAGAAAAAAAATAACATTTCAATCGGACGAGTGTCCTGTGGAAACAGGCTACGAAACGCTTGCAAAAATGAGACCCGCTTTTAAAAAAGAGGGAGTAGGAACAGCCGGAAACGCCTCTATAATAAGCGATGGAGCGGCAGCGGTAACGGTTATGGCGGAAGAGAAAGCAAAAGAACTCGGATGCGAGATAATGGCGTATATAGGGGCGCAAGCTTCTTATGCGATAGACCCGAAATATGTTTTAGTGGCTCCTATTTGGGCGGTTCCCAAATGTTTAAAAAAAGAGGGCTTGGATATAAGCGAGGTTGATCTGTTTGAAATAAACGAAGCTTTTAGCGGTTCTACGGCGGCGGTTATAAAGGAGCTAAAGCTTGATATTAATAAAACAAACGTAAACGGCGGAAGCGTAGCCTTAGGGCATCCCATAGGAGCAAGCGGATGCAGAGTTTTAATGACTCTTTTATACGAAATGATACAAAGCGACAAAAAAACAGGCATAGCCTCTCTTTGTCTTGGAGGCGGCGAAGCCGTAGCTATGATTATAAAAAGATAAATAAAAAGCGCTAAAAAGATTTATCGCTTTGCTCGACAAGACAGGCTTTTTATTTTTGTTGCGTTATTTTTACTTGCCATTTCGACGAACAAAACGAGGAAAAATCTTTTCATTAAGACATAAATAGAAGAAACGCCCGTTATTAAAGATGGCGATAATAATAGGAATATAAAAAATCAGATTTTGCAGGATAACAAGGCAGTTTGTTTGTTTTGAAGGCGAAAAAATTTTTAACCGGGGGAATACTCATGTATTTCGAGGATTAAAAAAAATTTTCAACGCCCAAAACGGGCAAACTGCGAAGTTATCCTGTAAAATCCATAAAGGAGAAGAAAAAAAATGGAAATAAAAACATTCGGCGTTATCGGATCCGGTCAAATGGGAAACGGAATAGCTCAGGTTGCCGCTACAAGCGGACTTAACGTAATAATGAACGATATAAAAGAGGAATTTGTTGAAAATGGGCTTGGCAACATAAAAAAGATTTTATCTAAAAACGTCGCAAAAAATAAAATATCCGAAGAGGATAAAAAGGCGATACTTTCAAGAATTAAACCGAGCGTAAATATAAAAGATATGGCGTCCGCAGATTTTGTAGTGGAAGCCGCAACCGAAAACGAGCAGCTAAAATTTAATATATTTAAAAATCTTGACAATATAACCCAGCCTAACGCAATACTTTCTACAAATACATCTTCAATACCGATCGGAAGAATAGCCTCTCAGACAAAACGTCCCGAAAAGGTTATAGGAATGCACTTTATGAATCCGGTTCCGGTAATGAAACTGGTAGAAGTAATAAGAGGCATCGCCACATCCGAGGAAACATTTAAAACTACATGGGATTTATCGGTAAAATTCGGAAAGACCCCCGCGTTATCAGAAGATTTTCCGGGCTTTATAGCAAATAGAATACTTATGCCGATGATAAACGAAGCGGTTTACACTTTATATCATGGAGTAGGAAAAAAAGAGGATATAGATACCGTAATGAAACTCGGTATGAATCATCCTATGGGTCCATTGGCTTTGGCGGACTTAATAGGTCTCGATACATGTCTTGCCATAATGGAGACTCTATACAACGGATTTAAAGATTCCAAATATCGTCCTTGCCCGCTTTTAAGAAAATATGTTGAAGCCGGATGGCTCGGAAGAAAAACAGGCAAAGGCTTTTACGATTATAAGTAAAGAATTATCGTAAAAAAATCTGTTTATATGGGAACTAAAAAAAGGAGGCGTTATGCCGCATAAAAAAAAGAGTAAAACTGATTCTATCGGAGATATAATAACAAAGATAAGAGAAGAAAAAAAGGTTAGTTACGAAAATCTTGCAAATCAAACGGGGCTTTCGGTTTCAAGGCTTGAAAAAATAGAAAAAGGGGAGCTTACTCCGTCCGTAGGTACTTTATTACAGCTTTCAAAAGCGCTTCAGGCTAATTTTGACGGATCGCCCGATAGAACCAAAACCCCCAATTATGATTATATCGAGCTTTATCCATTTGCCAAAAACACTAAGCTAAAGGCTTTTAGGGTTCAGGTAGATTCCGAAAAGGAGCATATGGAGGAAATCCAATATCGCCATCAGGGGGAGGAATTTGTATATGTATTATCCGGAACCGTAGAGGTGAACGTAGGAGATCATATAAACAGATTGAGCAAAGGAGATAGCCTGCATTTTAATTCCGGAGTAAAACACGGCTTAAAAAATGTAGGCGAAACAAAGGCTGATTTGATAGTAGTAATATACGACGCTTAATAAGGGGTGAATATGTTATATAAACTTACCGAAGAACAGGATATGATTTGGACTATGGTTCGCGACTTTTCAAGAGAGGTTGTAGCCGTAAAGGCGGCGGAGCGAGATAAAACAAAGGAGTTTCCTCAAGACAACCTCGATCAGATGGCGGAGCTTGGGCTTATGGGCATGATGGTTCCTCCGGAATACGGAGGCTCCGGCTCGGATACTATATCTTATGTATTAGCCCTTTCCGAAATAGCCTATTCCTGCGCTTCTACCGCAGTGGTAATGTCGGTTCATAATTCGATAGTATGCGAAAGCATATTGAAATACGGAACCGAAGAGCAGAAGGAAAAATTTTTAAAACCGCTTGCCACAGGCAAATATATAGGAGCCTTTGCTCTTACCGAACCGCAAGCGGGATCCGATCCAACATCTCAAAAAATGACGGCGGTAAAGGACGGGGATTATTACATACTAAACGGAACAAAACGATTTATAACTACCGGAGAAAATTGCGGGCTTTCAATAGTAACCGCAAAAACAGATAAAAGCCAAAAACATAAAGGCATAAGCGCTTTTTTGGTGGAAAAAGGAACTCCCGGCTTTATAGTGGGTAGAAGAGAGGAAAAACTGGGCTTATGCGCGTCCGACACTACGGATCTTGTATTTGAAGATTGTAAAGTTCCGGCGGCAAACCTTCTTGGAGTAGAAGGAGCGGGCTTTAAAATATCTATGACCGGGCTGGACGGAGGCAGGATAGGAATAGCGGCTCAGTCCGTAGGAGTGGCAACCGCGGCTTTTGACGCTTCGGTACAGTATGCAAAGGAAAGGGAACAGTTCGGCAAAAGAATAGCCGATTTTCAGGGAATTCAATGGATTCTCGCGGATATGAAGGTGGATATTGAAGCCGCTACTCAATTAATGTTTTCGGCGTCCGCCGCAAAAGACAGGGGCGAAAAATATACAATTCAAGCGTCCATAGCAAAACTTTTTGCATCCGAAATGGTTAATCGGGTTACTGCAAAGGCTATTCAGATATTCGGAGGCTACGGCTTTACAAAAGAGTATCCGGTAGAGCGATTTTATAGGGACGCCAGAGTGTTTACAATATACGAAGGAACGTCCGAAATACAGCGAGTTGTTATTTCGCGAGAGGTTCTTAAAGACAGATCATAGAAACAGGCGGGATAACTTCGCAGTTTGCCCGTTTGCGGCGTTATGCTCAAATTTTAATCCTCGAAATACTGTAAGTATTCCTCCGGTTAAAATTTTCGCAAGCCTTGCAACCGAACAAACTACTTTGTTATCCCGTCCGTTTTTCGGCATAACCTTAAGCGATTTTGCTCTTTGCTAGAAATGACAAACTTCTTATTTCAGATGAACATTTTTTCACCCTGTCATTTCGACGAGCGAGGAGAAGCGAAGAGAAATCCCTTAATTAAGCTTTAAATGTAGGAAAAAAGATAATATTATGAAGGAATTTAAATTTTCAATTGCGGCAACGGTTAGGATAAACGATATAAATTACGGAAATCATGTGGGATATCAGAATCATTTTTTATTCTTTCAAGAGGTAAGAATAGCCTACCTTAAGCAGTTTGGTTATACGGAGCTGGATATTGAAGGCTTCGGACTTATGGCTTCTTCGGCGGAGTGCAGATATAAACTCCAGATGTATCACGGCGACATTTTAGAGGTTAAATGCGCTGTAACCAAATTGGCGAACATGTATTTTATAATGGAGTATAGCATAGAAAAAGATGGCGAAATTTGCGCGGAAGGCTCTACAAAAAACTTATGCTACGATTATAGTAAAGATGAGTTCGTAGGTTTGCCGGATGCTTTTGTTAAAAATGTTAAAAAGTTTGAGGGAGTTCGGCTTATACTTAACTCATAAAAAAAACGGGCGGGATAACTTCGCAGTTTGTCCGTTTGCGGCGTTATGCTCAAATTTTAATCCTCGAAATACTGTAAGTATTCCTGCGGTTAAAATTTTCGCAAGCCTTGCAAACGAACAAACTCCTTTGTTATCCCGTCCGTTTTTCGGCATAACCTTTTATCGTATTTGTTTGTTAAAGCGGTTAGTTTTTATTAAGTTTTGCCTTTGAGTTTTTTTTTATTATTTCGCTTGCTTTTCAAAATATTTTTTTTCAAACTCTTCAATATCTATATTTAAGTTAAATTTTTTAGAAAGTGTTTTTATTTCTTTAATTAAATCAGTTAAATCAAGGCTATGTGGAATATTCTCTATAAGTTCGTCAATCATTAGGCTTATAACTGGTTTTAATGAGTTTAATATTGTTTGTTCCCCTGAGTTTTTTACCCTTGTAATTGTTATATATTGATTGTCTGAGTTAGGATTATAGTTGCCGCCCCCCCCAATATCTACAGTAATTTTAGTTATTATAGCAAGCAAACTAGCTAATCTGGTTTTTCTTAACATACTCAATAAAATCTGATCGGCTTCGTCTTTACTATCTATACATACGTCATAATTAATATCATGTATAAGCCAGCATATTTGTATGTCCGAGTCTTCAATGTTTGGAATTATAGGGTCTAACCAATCTGGTCCGCTACGAAAATTAGTTTCATATCCGCTCTTTATATTATAAATAAGTTTGCCCATTGATTCTATTTCTAAAATACATTTAACCGGCGATGTTATTTTCCATTTCTTTTCGCCTGACGGGGCAAAAAGAATAGGCTTTGGGTTATAAGAAAAACTTTGTATTAAAGACATAAATCCTCCTTTTTTTAATATATTTAAAGAAACTATTTTAAGCAGGCAAGTTTTCCGCTTAAAACAGCGTTTAACGCTTCTTCTATTTTTTCCGGCTTTGATCCTCCGGCTTGCGCCATATCGGGTCTGCCTCCTCCGCCGCCTCCGACTATAGCCGCAATTTCTTTTATTATTTTATTAGCGCTAAAGCGATCCGTAATATCTTTTGTAACTACCGCAACTAACATTACTTTATTATTGGTTTTGGAAACGCTTGCCAAAACGACTATTCCGGTTTTTATTTTATCTTTAAATTTATCGGCTATTTCTCTTAATTCTTCCGGATTTTCCGCTTCAGCCTTTTTTGCTATTATTTTAATTCCGTTTATTTCGACAAAATCATCCATAGAGGTTTCCGCAGATTTAACGGCTATAAGATTTTTTAATTTTTTATTCTCTTTTTCATAATTTTTTTGAGCGTCCAAAAGGTTTTGAATTCTTTTAAACAGATTTTTCGGCTTATCTTTTAGTAGGTTGGCGGCGTCCAAAAGTATTTTTTCGGTTTTTTGAACGGATAAAAGCGCTTGGTTTCCGGTAACCGCAAATATTCTTCTAACTCCGGATGCAATGGAAGTTTCGCCTGTTATTTTAAATAATCCTATGGCTCCGGTATTTTTTATATGAGTCCCTCCGCAAAGCTCTTTTGAAAAGGAAGCTATTGAAACAACCCGCACAATATCGCCGTATTTTTCTTCAAAAAGGGCGGTAGCCCCTGTTTTAAAGGCGCTTTCGGCGTCCATTTCTTGAGTTTTTATCGAAAGGTTTTTAATTATTTTTTCATTTACAATCAGCTCTATTTTTTCTATTTGCTCTTTTTTTACTTGCGAAAAGTGAGTAAAGTCAAAACGAAGTCTGTCCGTGGCTACATAAGATCCGGCTTGTTTTACATGGTTTCCCAAAACTTTTCTTAAGGCGTAATGAAGTATATGGGTTGCGGTATGGTTTGCGCATGTTTTTTCTCTTGTCTCTTTATTTGCAGAAAAAAGCGCTTTGTCCCCTTTTTCAACTGTTCCTTTGGTTACGATGCCTTTATGGATTATAATGCCCGCTGGATCTTTTACGGTATTTTTTATATCTATTTTAAATTTTTCGGCTTTATCGGTTATTATTCCTACGTCTCCGGCTTGTCCGCCGGATTCCGCGTAAAACGGAGTTGTTTTCGCTATAATTTCGATTTCCTCGTTTTCCGAAGCGCTTTTTAATTCTTTTCCGTTTTTTATCAAAGATAGAATTTCGGAGGAAAAGGAGGTGTTATCGTAACCTATAAACTCGGTTTTTATCCCTTTTGAAGAGAGTTTTTTATAGGCTTCGCCCGCTTGACTAAATGAAACTACTGTTTTGGATTTTTTTTTTTGCGTTTCCATTTTAAACTCAAAGCCGTCAATATCAAGGGCTATGTTAGCGTCCCGAACAACGTCTTTTATTATATCTACCGGAAAGCCGTAGGTGTCGTAAAGTTTAAAGATTACCTCGCCTTGTATTGTGTTCTTTTTTTTTTCTTTCATTTCGGCAAGCGTATCGTTTAAAAGTTTCAGCCCGTTATCAAGGGTTTCGGAAAATCTAATCTCTTCGGAGCTTATTATTTTTGTTATGAAATCTTCGGCTTTTAAAAGTTCCGGATATGCGGGTTCCATTATGTTTAAAACCGTTTTTGAGGTTTTATGTAAAAAAGGTTTTATAAGCCCTATGTTTCTTCCGTATCTTATAGCTCTGCGTATTATTCGTCTTAAAACATATCCTCTGCCTTCGTTTGAAGGCAGAATGCCGTCTCCTATTAAGAATGCCGCGGCCCTGCTGTGGTCTGCTATTACCTTCATAGCTATGTCCGCTTCTCTGTTCTCTCCGATTTTTACGCCTGCAAGCTCCTTCGCTTTTTTGATAATCGGCATTATCAGGTCGGTATCGTAGTTTGTATTAACGTTTTGAATAACGGAGGTTATTCTTTCAAGCCCCATTCCCGTATCTATGCTTGGTTTGGGCAAGGGAGTAAGTTTTCCGTTTTTATCTTTGTTAAACTGCATAAAAACAAGATTCCATATTTCTAAAAATCTATCGCAATCGCAGCCTGTAGCGCAACCCTGCTTTTTACATCCGAATTCTTCGCCTCTGTCTATGTGTATTTCGGAGCATGGTCCGCATGGTCCGGTATCTCCCATTGCCCAGAAATTATCCTTTTCGCCGAGTCTTACAATACGATTTTCCGGAACTCCTATATTTTTATTCCATATTTCAAAAGCTTCGTCGTCATCTTTGTATATTGAGATAAAAAGTTTATCCGCGGGGAGTTTATATATGTTTGTAATTAGTTCCCATGCATATTCCACGGCTTTTTCCTTAAAATAATTCCCGAAAGAAAAGTTTCCGAGCATTTCAAAGAATGTATGATGCCTTGCGGTATAGCCTACGTTTTCGAGGTCGTTATGCTTGCCTCCGGCGCGGACGCATTTTTGAGAAGTAGTAGCTCTTAAATAATCTCTTTTTTCCTCTCCCAAAAAGATTCTTTTAAACTGAACCATGCCTGCATTGGTAAATAACAGGGTAGGATCGTCTGCCGGGATTAAAGAGGAGCTTCTTATTGCTTGATGATTATGTTTTTGAAAAAAATCTAAAAATTGCTTCCTAATTTCATTTCCTGTCATTGCAGCTCCCCTTTTTATTGTTTTCTATAAAAAAGTTTATTTGTTTGGTTTTAAGCGTCGTATAAAAATTTCAATCCTTTTTAGCCTGAAACAAAATAAAACTAACTTGTCGGTTGATTATTGAAAAAAACGGTTTTTTCGGTTTAAAACTCAAATAAAAGTATTAGGTTATGCGTCGGTTTTGGATGGCGTCCATATTTTTTCTCTTATTGCCTGATATATTTTGTTATAGATTTCCGTTTCGGACGCAAAAAATTTTTTCACATTTTCTCGTCCCTGCCCTATGCGTTCTCCGGCATAAGAATACCATGAACCGCTTTTATCTATTATTCCGAGTTCCGTTCCTATATCTAATATGTCTCCGGTTTTGGATATTCCTTCGCCATACATAATATCGAATTCCGCGCTTTTAAAAGGAGGCGCAAGTTTATTTTTAACCACTTTCACCTTTGTTTTGGTTCCTATAACATTTTCGCCGTCTTTTATGGCGGTTGATTTTCTTATATCAAGTCGTACGGAGGAGTAAAATTTTAAAGCGTTGCCTCCGGTAGTGGTTTCCGGATTGCCGAAATATACGCCTATTTTCATTCTTATTTGATTGATGAATATTACGGTTGTCATTGTTTTGTTTATGGTGGAGGTAAGCTTTCTTAAAGCTTGGGACATAAGCCGCGCCTGAAGCCCCATATGAGAATCTCCCATTTCCCCTTCTATTTCCGCCTTGGGAGTAAGAGCCGCTACCGAATCTATTATTATAATATCCATTGCTCCGCTTCTTACTAACATATCGGCTATTTCTAACGCCTGTTCTCCGGTATCCGGTTGAGAAATAAGAAGCTCGTCGCAATTTACCCCCAGGTTTTTGGCATATATGGTATCTAATGCATGCTCGGCGTCTATAAAGGCGGCGTTTCCTCCCTGTTTTTGAGATTCCGATACGGCGTGCAGCGCGAGGGTAGTTTTGCCGGAAGATTCGGGACCGAATATTTCGATTACTCTTCCGCGCGGCAAACCTCCTATTCCCAAAGCTCTATCTAATGATATGGAACCTGTGGAAATAACCGGAACCGCTATTATCTGCCTACTGCCGAGTTTCATAATAGACCCTTTTCCGAATTGGCGTTCTATTTGGGTAACGGCTCTTTCGAGCGCTTTATTTTTATCGGGATTATCGCTTTTCATTATGCTTGCTCCTTATTGCTTTAATTTCGGATATGTTTTTAAAGTTGATTTATAAATAAACTCAGAGGGTTGTTTTATTTCAAAATAATACACAATAGAAACGCGTTTTATTTGTTCGCTTCTTCTTGAATTTCCATAAATTGCTTTCTAAATTCAATTGGATAAGATATTCCCCTTATAGGAGCTTGAGGCGTACCTGCTCCAGAAACTATAACTGAACCGTAATTTAACATTCTCCCAAAGACAGACTGATGAACTTGAACGCTTTCAACTTTATTTAACAGTAATTCAATGGTTCTTCTTTTAACGAAGCCACTTTTAGCGATTACTTTTTTATTTGTAACTGCGAGTTCTGTTGTTTTATATCTAATAAATGCAATTATGAAAAATATTAAACCAATACCTCTAAAATTATCATTAGGAGATAAAACAAGGACTATTATGCCCCATATAATTAATGGAGCTAAAGACCATAAACTGATTTTCGCCTGATAATTAATTTTTTCTTCCCTACTTAAAACGTTTTCCACATAAGATGACATGATTTTTTCCTTTAATTTTGTTACATTGTTATATAAAATCGAAATTATTGCATTTAAAATAATTCCCATTAATAATCAAACCTTATATTAAAAGGTCTTTCCGCAGCAGCTTCCGGGTCCGGCGCAGCCTGAAGCCTGTCCCGGAGCGGAACCGCAGCATGCGGTATCGCCGTCTTTGGGCATTCTGTTATGCGAACCGCCGGATGCGGAAGAATGAGCGGCAAGAAGTTTTTTTAAATTGTCGCTTTTGCAATGTCCGCATTTAGCGTTATCGTTTGTTCCGGTAATCATAACTTCGGTAGTTTTACCGCAATCCAAACATAAGTAATCGTATAATGGCATTATATTCTCCTTTTATTTTTTAAAAATCAACTATTAATAAATATCTTATTTACGCGTTCGGTTTATACTGTATATACTCATAATTTAATAATATCTGTTGTCAAGATTTTTTAAAAAAGAGGGGGGCTTTTAATTGTCTGAACCGCAGATTAGACCACAGATTACGCAGATTAAGAGGATTGGTTAATTAGTCGATACTGAAAAACTTAAACTCAAACTGTTTTGACGATATTTATTATTTATCGCTTTTAATTAAGGGATTTCTCCCCTTTGGGTTGACAAGACAGGCTTTTAATTGTTGCCCTGCTATTTCAACAAACCTTTATTTTACGTTTGTCATTTCGAACGAGTGAAACGAGGAGAAATCCCTTTATTAAATGACAGGCTTTTTATTTTTCTTGTAAGACGGCGGCAATGATTAAATGATAATCAAAAAAAAAACCGCCGCATAACAAAGTAGGTTGGGTAGAGCTGCGCGAAACCCAACAATAAAGGCTTTTAATGTTGTTGGGTTTTTCAAGGCTTGCGAAAATTTTGAAAATGTTGGGTTTCGTCTTACTCAACCCAATCTACATAATACTGTAAGGACGGCGGAAACTATTCAGGGATTTCTCCTCGCTTCGCTTGTCGAAATGACAAACAAAAATAACGCTCGCCGAAATCCCTTAATTAAATGCTTAATTTCGTCGGATAACAAAGTAGTTTGTATAATAAAGCGATTTGTTTGTTTACAAGGCGGCGGCAATGATTCAGGGATTTCTCCCTTTGGTCGAAATGACAGGCTTTTTATTGTTGCCCTGCTATTTCAACAAACCTTTGTTATGCAGCGGTTTTTTCTAAAAGTAGAATTTCAACCCGCCCGTAACCGCATTAGCAACATAATCCTCCTTTATTCCCAAATCGTAATTTAAAAATAAGGAAAAGTGTTTGCCTTTATATGCCGTTATTCCAAGTTCCGCGGTATAGGTTTCCGCTCCGGCGTCATACCCTTCCGATTCAAAGGTTCCAAAGGAATTTCCAAACTCCGCAAACCCTGCCTTAACCTTATTTGCGGTTTCGCAAAATTCATGGCTCCAAGTAAGGCTTATATGGGGCAAAAGTTTCCATTGTTTGTAATCAAATCTTTTTTCTATTGAAGCGCCTAATCCGGTAACAAAGGAGTTGGAATCCGCGGCATCTACAAAAAGCGCCGCGGAAGAGCCTGTTTCGGTAAAGGCTTTTTGTTTGTAATGAGAATATTGAACCGATACGGACGGAGTAAGGGTAAATCCGCTTAACGCTATCGGAAGCCTCCTTTTAAATATGCTCCGTATTCGTCCGCTCGGTAATTTCCGGTTGCGGTTTCGTTAAGTATTGGAATTGATCTTTTCATTGAATAATCATGGTTGGAATATGATAATATTGCGTCGAGATAATATTTGTCCGCAAAATAGCTTCCGTATAAGCTTAAATTTAAACTGTTTGTATCCCCTTCCGAATCAACATTCTCATAATCTATTGCAGATTGAGAATACCCGCCGCTTACTCCGTAAAAAAAGCCGCTGTTTAAATAATCTCTTCCTATGCTTACGCCTTGAGTATCCGTTGTAAATTCAAACGAGTCGTCCGCGTCATTTTTGGTATTAAGATAAAGCGCTTTAACCCAAAAGGAATTAAGAGGCGCTTCCGCTTGAGCGGAATCCGCGTAAAGTATCGGGTAATAATCGGATAATAGCCCCGCGGCAAATTTGTTTTTCCCTTTTTGCATCCATTTATGATGCCCTCCCATTCTTGAAGTTACGTTTAAATGCTGGGCGGAAGTATTTTGTTTGCTTGTTGTAATGCCGGACGCTACCGGCTCCGGCGATAATGTATCGACCGCTTTGTTTATAGCTTCCGGAGTAGGTAAATTATTTATCGCGTCTATAACCGGATGCGTTGCTCCGGCTGCCATAGCCTGTTGAATATATGTTCCCTGAGCAATTTCGTTTGGAGTTACAGGAATAGAGGCGCTTTGCATAACCGGAAGCAAATCCAAACTATTTAATTCAAGCCATACTTGTTTTTCGGTATTGTAATTTGTTTTAAATTCAAAAAAGCGCGCTTGTGGAATTAACCTCTGCAAATTCGCCTGTAAGAGCTGTAGCGCTTAATATTTGTTGCGTCCAACCATTATCAAATTCTTCCTCTTCCGCCATAAACGGATTAACAAGTAGCTTTCCGCCGGATATATCAGCGTTTCCGGTAATTGTAATTAAATCTGCTCCCGCATTATCCAAGTCAACTATTAATGTTCCGGATCCGAGAGTAAAATCTCCGGTATAATTAAGAGTTCCTATGGAATCTTTGCCCGCAACCCCCAAAGTTGCATCGGAGGCAAAGCTAATCGGGGCGTCGATTGTTCCGCTAATATATAATACGCCTTCATTAATATTATCTGCGCCGGTTATTGCGCCTGTTAAATCCCAAGAGCCTGTTCCGTTTTTGTCTATAGTCTCAAAAGAGATAATATTCTGATCAAAAGAACGGGCTTCGGTTCCTTGTAATGTAAAAATGTCTGTACCGTCTCCGCCGTCAATGGAATTATTAGGATCCAATACTCCGGAATTTATAAAATTGTCGTTTCCGCCTCCCATACCAATAGTGTGGTTAAAACTTCCCCCTTCGGATAAGATTGTAATACTTCCTGTGTTTATTAAAGTATCCGCGCCGCCTGCAAAAACTATGCCGGACCAGGTACCTTGGACTGGGTATTGCGGGATTGTAATTGTAATGTTTCCTTCGTTTGTTAAAGTATCGTCGCCTGTGTCATTGTAATTGTCGGGGGGGAAAATGCATGCCGTTGCTGGCGGGAAAAGTAATCGAGCCGGTTGCGGTAACCATTAAGTTATCGTCTCCTGCTGACATTGTTATTGCGGCGGTTGTAGCGTTCTGATCAGATTTCGGACAAGTTTAAGAAAATATTTCAGTTGAATAGTAGTAGGTATAAATAATATGGGGTTAATATACATAAATATTTTTATTTGTCAAATCGAGACCACAGATTACGCAGATTAGACTACAGATTACGCAGATTTTTTCTTTTTTTCTTGATATTTTTCACTTGTTAGCGCAAAGCAGCATAGAAAACAGCGCAAAAAACTAAAAAGGGCTTACGCTTTTGGTAATCACGCAAACGCTTGTGGTAAAGACGTAA
>JAFDMD010000069.1 GCA_019306185.1 Deltaproteobacteria bacterium | reverse complement strand
CCCCGCAGATTGAAGCTTATATTAACATTAAAGAATTCTTTAGAAAAAAACCTAATGGAGAGGCTCTTGTTGTTTTACCTACAGGTACAGGAAAAAGCGGTCTTATTTCTATAGCGCCTTTTGGAGTGGCAAATGGAAGAGTATTAGTTATAACTCCGGGCATAGTAACTAAAAAAAGCGTCATAAAAGAACTGCATCCTTTGGAAGATAATTTTTGGATTAATTATGATGTATTATTTAATTCTAAAGATATTCCCGTCGTAGAAGAATATGAACCTGGTATTCTTGATTCTCATCTTGAAAAATGCGACTTTGTCATAACTAATGTTCACAAACTTCAAGAAGGTAAAAAATCATCTTTATTAGAGAAAGTAAAATCAGATTTTTTTGATATGATTATAGTAGATGAAGCCCATCATGCGCCTGCTAAAACGTGGCAACGTGCTTTTGAATATTTTAGTAATGCTAAAAAATTACATATAACAGGCACTCCTTATAGGGGAGATGCTAAAGAAATTCAGGGAGAGCGAATTCATAATACTCCGTTATCGCAGGTTATGGCTGATAGATATGTAAAATGGCTGCGCAAAAAAAATGTTAATAGTGAGGACTTATTTTTCACATTGCCAGAAAATCCAGATAAAAAATTTTCTATAGATGAAGTGATTGAATTCAAAGATAAAGAATGGATCGAAAAGTCAATTGCTTTATCAAAAGAATGTTCTTTAGATGTTATAAGGCAAAGCATAACAGAGTTAAAACAACTCAAAGAAACATCTCCTAATGTTCCGCATAAAATTTTAGCCGTAGCTTGTAGCATTAAACATGCCGAAGATGTATGGAAATGGTATGAAAAACAAAATATGAAGACAGTTTTAGTCCATAGTAATATGGGAAAAGAATCAATAGAAAAAAATTTAAGGCAAATAGATAATAACGAATGCCAAGTGGTTGTTTCTGTAAATATGCTTATGGAGGGATATGACCATAAATATTTAACTGTGCTCTCAATTTTTAGACCTTATAGAAGTCTAAACGCTTTTGCGCAGGTAGTAGGACGAATATTACGAGCTATTCCTGATAAAGAAATAACTGATTTTAATATTGATAACAACGCTGTTGTAATATTCCATAAAGAAATCGGACTAAATGATATGTGGACGGAATTTCAAAAAGAAGTAGAGCGAGCTAGCAAACTTATAAATATAAAAGATTATACTTTTTCAGATCAAGAATATGAAAATAGAAAAACAGAATATGGAACTATTGAGAAGCCTGAAAATTATTTTACTACGGACGAGGATTCATATCTTTTAAATATGGATTTTAACAAATTATTTCAAGAAGCACGAAATAAAATTAATACTGAAACAGATATTAAATTTAATAATATTAAAAAAGAATTCGATGGATTTGACAAATCTACAGTGGATGAAGTTAGAGAAATAATTCAAAAAGGTTTAACTCAACAAAAAGCTAAAAAAATTAATAAATTGCTTATTGAAAAGCGTCCTGAGCAAGCTAGAAAGCAAGATAGAAAGAAATTAGAAAAAACAGCTAATGAAAAGGCATTAGATATTCTTGAAGAAAAAGGAATTGACCCTAAAGGAACAAATTTATTTGATCAGTTTAATAGTTTAATTTATAATCTCCCAAAGAATACTACTAACGATGGCATAATAGTGAGGTTTATATATACTAAACTTAGTAAAAAATTTGGTCCCGTTGATAAAAGAGAATTAGAAACTTTATCTTCGTCATTAGAGTATATCAAAAATATTATAGAAGAATTAAGGAGGATGATATGAAAGACCATGCTATTTTAAAAGAAAAAATGGATAAATTAATAAATATAATGCTTGTAGACGGAGTCCAGCCATCTGACCTTGCAGATAATATTTTTCAGAAGCCGTATAAAAAAATAACTATTATAAATAAAAAAGATTTCTTTTATTTAGATTTAGTATTTGAGGAAGATATAGATGATAAAATAGTTAAAACTACGCTTCGTTATACTTATAATAATGATAAAAAATTAATCAGAATAGAACTAATTAATGGTAAAACCAAAAAGGTTGAGTGGGATAGGGACAGCACCGTTACTCAATTAATTAGAGAAATCATAAATATATTAAACACTGACAAAAACAATCAACGCGTTCTTGATTTTATTAATTCTTTACCTGAATATTGGCAACAGAAATTTTCCTGTCAAAAAGTAGCTTAATAAAATTAAATACGGGTTATATTGATAGATTATCATTAATAATTGTGGGATTAATTAAGTAACAAGACAGCAAAGTTTGGTCTTTTTTATTGTTTTTGTAACCCTACATATTCCAATTAAAATTTTGAAGTTATTTAAAGACGTTGCTTGCAACGTCTTTACTGCCGTTTAAAGATTTGCAGGAAGATAAATTTTAAAGGTTGTCCCTTCTCCTTTTTTACTTTTAACCTCTATCTTTCCTTTATGCGCTTCTATTATATTATGAATGTTTGCAAGCCCGATACCTTTTCCCCAAGCTTTTGTAGTAAAATACGGATCAAAAATATGCGGCATATCTTTTTTATCCATGCCGTCTCCGGTATCTGATACTATTATTTCTATTCCGTCTCTTTTTTTATGATTTTTGCATACTATTTTTATCAAATCATCTTTTTTGCATGCGTCAATGGCGTTCAAATAAAGATTTAATAAAACCTGCGTTATCTTATCCGAATCTGCATTTACGGTTTTAAAATTTCTATCAAATTCGGTTTTAACCGTTATAAATTTTTTTGTGGCTTTATTTTCTATAAGCTTTAGAGAGTTTAATATAATGGCTTTAATATTTATCCGGTTTTTATAAAGCTTTGCCGGAACCGAAAATTCAAGAAGATCGCTTACCGCCCTGTTTACTCTTTCCACTTCGTTTGACATTATTGCGGCGATATTGCGTTCTTTTTCCGAGTTAATTTTTTTTTCTTTAAAATACGTGGCAAAACCTTTAATAGAGCTTAAAGGATTTCTTATTTCATGGGCTACTCCGGCTGCAAGCTTTCCTATGGAGGCAAGTCGCCGAGCTTCCGCTATCTCTTTTTTTAGCATCGCGTTAGCGTTTCGATAACCGAGAGTAATAAAAAGAGATAATATGCCGGATAAACTGATAAGAAAAAATATAACGCCTCTGCCTATTGCATAATAAATTTTATGCCTCCTGCTTTTTTCAAATGCGGATATATCAAAGCCTGCAAAGATAATCTGTTTGCGCAAAAATTTTTCTTTTTTATTAAAATCCGGATGCGGGCGCGGGGGAATGCAAAACTTGTCTTTTTCGGAGCAATGTCTATTTCGATAAAAACAAGCAGAGGACAATACCCTGAACACTTCAAATATCTTTTTATTTTCCGGCGTTGTAACTTTATGCCATTTTAAATCTCCTCTAATATTAATTTTATCCGAAAAAATTTCTTGTTTATTTATATGCTCTTTTCCTATAAAAGCCGGATCGCTATGAGCTATAATCTCGCCGTTTATATTGGTTACCGCAAGGTATGCTATATCGGATTCTTTTACTATTTCCGAGATAAGCGTCTGTCTTTCCTTAATTCCCCAATTCATACCGCCTATTCCCGCCATAGTTCCGGCTTCAAAGGTTTTTATTATTGCGGCTCCTTTTCCCAACATAAGGTAGTTAAAATTTACTCTGTATTCCTTTATATTGTTCATAGTAATAAAGGAGAAGACCGGCAAAAGTATAACCGCTAACCCGATAAAAATCCATGGGGGAATTAAACCGCTTATATCTTTGTTTTTAATTTTTTTTAACATGCAAAATTTCTATTATTTAACAAAAAAGGTTTTTTTGTTTGACTTGATATTACGCTCTTATTATTTTTACCGCAAATTATTATAACAAATCAAGAAGATATCAGGAAACCATAATTTACGTCAAGTATAAGCAAAAAGTATGCTATACTATTCTGTTTTATATTTTCTGTAGTTGAGTTTGTCAAAGTAACAAATAGTAAAAAGCGTTTCTTATCCTTATCAAACCATATGGCAAGGATTTGTTTTTTTATATTCGCGCTCGTTTTTAAAGGGATAAAATCGGCTTTTACGCGCCCGAATGATATGCGGGTATTTTTTACTCGATATGGTTTTTTATATATACAAAACGCGTAAAATTTACCCGATATGTTATTAAGAGCTCGCGTTGTTTTTTTATATAGACCTTATACACAGGTTCTTTTATATTGAAAATAGAATAAAAAAATATATTTTTATCTGATTTTTTATATTTGGCACATTATTTGCTAAACAATATTAGTAAATAGCAATGTCGCTTTTTAAGGAATAAAAATATTAATTTATAAAAAGGTTCTCGCTCAAAAAAATAAAGGGTTGAACGAGAACTTGAAAAGGAGGAGACAATGAAAAAGTTATTAATAGTTACAATGATACTATCGATAATAGGACTAAGCGCAAACGGATTCGCCGGCAATGGGCATGGAAAAGGATACGGGCAAGGCGCGGGAAAAGGTCAAGGAGGAACAGGGCAAGGATTAGGACCCGGTCAAGGTTCGGGGGACGGTAACGGAAATCACACGGGAACTTGTAAAAAATAATAAAATATTTTAATAAGTAAATACCAATTAATAAAAGGAGGAGACAATGAAAAAGTTATTAATAGTTACAATGATACTATCGGTAATAGGACTAAGCGCAAACGGATTCGCTCAAATGGGAGCGGGACATCAGGGCAAGGGCATGAGAGGGGCTTATAAAAATACGCCTTGGTTTACGGGATTAACAGCGGAACAACAGACCGAAGCGAAAACAATTATCGATAGCAACATCAAAGAAATAACCTCATTAAGACTTAAAATGAACGAAAAAAAAGCAAAGCTCGATACAATATTGTTTAAAGACGGAACTTCGCAAAAGAATATTGATAAGGTTGTATCCGAAATTAACGCTATTAGAAGCAAGTTATATCAAAAAGATATAAATATGAGCATAGCCTTAAAAAAAGCAGGCGTTCCTCATCCGTTTTATAAAAGTCCTATGGGCAGCGGCGGCCGCGGCAAAAAAGCCGGAATGAGTAAGATGGGAAAGATGAAAGATTGCCCTATGATGCACCAGGGCAAATAGATTTATCGTCATAGCTCATCTTTTTAACTCGCTCATAACTTCAATAAAGTTTACGGAAAAGGATAAATATCTCTTTTTCCGTAAACTTTTTTATATCTTCGGTTTAAAAAATATAAAAGCGACATTTGAAATAATAAGCCTGTTGTTATACGACTAATCAATAAATCCCTTTATTTTTTCTTTTTTGTTATTTTACCGAACAATGCGAATAAAATTTTTTTAATTAATCGCTGCTGAAAAACCTGCATTTTAAACGTAAACGGTTTTACCGCCATCTATTATTTATCGCTTTGTTATTACTTTACCGCTTTTCATTAAGAGATTTCTCCTCGCTTTGCTCGTCGGAATGACAGGCAAAAATAAAATTTGCGGCGAGAAATCCCTTAATTGTTTTGTTTAACTGTTTTTAAAAGTATGTTTTTTGCTTGTTTTCGTCATCGAAAAAGGTTTTTTAATCATAGTTGGGTTGCGCTTCGCTTAATACAACATACTTATCTAATATTTTTAATCCATAAAATCGGAGGTAAATATGATTACAGTCAAAGTTGTATGGCAAAGTTCGAGAAAACCGGCAGAAGGCAAAAAAGTTTCAATTGGTTTTGACGGTCTAACGCGCGGCGTTGCAAGCGACGAATTTACAGATCGAAACGGAGAAACGCATTTTGACGTAAAGCCGGGAACCGGAAGAATTTTTGTAAGCGGTTCGACAAAATTTGAAGGGCGTATTGAAGGTAAGGTTGAGGTCTGTATTTGATAATTAAAAGAACGGTAGAGACGTTGCAATGCAGCGTCTCTACATAATGTCGGATATTTGTTTATCCGTGTTTAAGTATCTTTAATAATGAGAATTTTCTCTGTTTATAATTTAATTAAGGGATTTCTCCTCGCTTCGCTTGTCGAAATGACAAGTAAAAATAACGCCCGTCGAAATAATGCGGCGGCAATAAGAAGCATGGCTTGCTAATCAAAGCGAGAAATCCCGTAATTGTTTTCCAATCGGCAAGAGGCGCTACGCAAAAAACTTTGAACGTCTCCTTTTTTTTATTCCGAGGGCTGTTGCATTGTTACGCAATGTATCATTCCGCCGTTTGCGTATAGGTTGCGGCAGTCTATTCCGACAACTTTTCTGTTCGGATAAAGGGTTTGAATTTTCTGTATGGCGATTTGATCGTTCGGGTCGTTATATATCGGAACGAGAACTTTTGTGTTGGCAATGTAAAAATTGACATAGGAGCCTTTGTATCCCAAATTTTTACCGTAGGTTGTAATTACGTTGTTTTTGGCTATGGGTAATTTAAGATACTCATAAGGTTTGCCCTCTTTATTTTTTGCCTGATAAAGCTTAATAATATCTGCGGGTTTAACGTCGTAGTTTAACAAGTCTTGTTTGCTCATTGTAACTATTGTTTTTGAATTTCCAAAGCGGGCAAATCCGTCTATATGCTGATCCGTAATCTCAAGTCCTGCTTGTCCGTCTAACCATATAAAATTTGTCGCTCCGAGATATTTTGCAAAGATTTCTTCGGCTTGCGCTTGGGTCATTCCAAGATTTCTATTATCGTTTAGTATTGAGCTTTTACAAGCCATAAGGGTTCCGTATCCGTCTATTTCTACGCTGCCGCCTTCGTTTATGATTATGTCATTTAGCTCAATCACCGTTTTGTTTTGATTTTTTCCTATTTTGGAGGGGATGGAGTCGCATTTTTTAAAATTTGCTTTTTTGCCCCAGCCGTTAAATCCCCAGTCCTCTATTGCTATTTTTCCTTTTTTGTCGCGAACATAGATTGGCCCGTTATCTCTTATCCAAACATCGTCGGTTTGATAAACTTTAAAATCTATATTTGTCAAATCAACCTCTTTTGCCTGTAGCGCTTTGATTATTCTATTTTTTTCCGTTTGATTATAAGCGATTATGTAAACCTTTTCGGAGCTTATTAATTCTTTTGTTATCGCTATCCATGTATCGTCAAGGTTGTCTCGATAAGTTGTTCCGTATTGATATTGATGAGGCCATTGCAGCCAAGAGGCTTCATGCCGTTCCTCTTCCGCCGGAAATGTATAAAGAACTTCGGCTTGTCTATTTTGAGCAGATGCTATTGGGCATAAAGAGAAGGCGGATACTATGATTAAAACGTATATTGAATATATTTTATTCATTTTTATTTGTTGGATTTCCGAAGATTATTAAACGGGTTTATTTTTTATTTTGCGGCAACTGCCTACGCGGAGAGGCGGTTGCCGCTGTTATGCGTTATTTTATAAAAAATAGTATTTTATTTCATAGCTTTAGCGTAAAAGGCGATAAGCTTATTAACTGCTTGATTTACATATTTGTCAATATCGTATAAATCCATGTGTGTCGCCTCTTTTATTTCAAAAAGCTCTTTAGGTTCTTTTGCTCTGTCATAAGCTGTTTTGCTTAAACCGAACGTAAGCGCTTTTGAGCCTGCAATAGCGAGATAAGGAACCGGCAATAGTTGAATTTGATCTGTAATATCAAAACTTCTTCGCGTGTCTCTGCTCATAACAGCCATTTTATTTTCTCCCCAGTTCGGAACTTTTCCTCTCGGCGTTAAATAGTATTCGGCAGCCTCTTTTCTAAGTTGATTGGAGTTTTTATCTGCCGGCGGCATTTGCGGTATGTATTCTACTTCTGCTGTTTCAAAATATTTTTGCCTTGCGTCCGCCGACTGTTTCATTATGTTTGCAAGATTATTTTTGCCTTCCGGCTTGCCGTTGATTATTTGGCTTCTTAGATCGAAAAGACCGGAAACGGAAGCGTAAGATTTTACTCTGCCGTCATAGAGCGCTACCGCAAGCCCAAAACCTCCTCCGTTACAAACTCCGAGTATGCTAATTTTGTTTTTATCTACAATATCAAGAGACGCGATGTAGCTTACCGCATTTTTACCGTCTTCTACTTTCATATAAGGGTTTTCGTAGTGTCTCGGCAGTCCTTCGCTTTCGCCATAAGTTCTGTGATCGATGGCAAGGGTTATAAATCCGTTTTCGGATAGTTTTTTTGCGTATATGCCTTGGGTTTGTTCTTTTACCGCTCCTTTAGGTCCGATTACAAGAATTGCGGATAATTTATCCCCTTTTTTGTAACTTTTCGGCAAATATAGATTTCCCACGACTTTTGTTCCTTCGCTTAAAAACCAGACTTTATTTTTTCCGCTTTTAAAATCGGTTGGACTGTCCGAGGCAATTTGCCCGCCGAATTAATGCATTTGGGCAAAACTTTGAAATGATATTAACATTATCAACGATGTTATTGCTATTATTGTTGTAACAAGTATTGTTTTTTTCATTTTGTTTCCTCCGGTATAAGTTAGTATGTATAAGGTTAAATTAAGCGGCGGCGATAGTCCTTCTTTTAATTGACGAATTATTCGGAACTTTCTGGTTTTACGCTCATACATATGTCAATCATATGATGTTTTTTCGGATGCTCTTCCGGATTATTTAAATAAATTTCATAACTCGGACGCGTCATATCTATTTCGCATCTGTTTTGAATCATCCATTCAACAATCGCCTCCCAAGCCTGACTATACTCTTGTGGTCCGGTTAATTCGGAATGCATTACGACATATTTTCCGCCGGGTAAAACTTTTTTTTGTATGTCTCCTTCGGTCTGCATATCGTCCGGAATGCCCATACATAAATCTAATGATAGTTTGTCCGGCGGGGTAGTTTTCGGGTCGTCTTGATACGAGGATAAAAATACGGTTTTCGGCGTAAGAGCTCCTTTTGGACCAGCCCATCCGCAGAGTTTATTAAACAGCTCCTGAAATATCTCCGGCTTTCCTATATAGTTGCCCGTAAAGGAAACAAACGCAACCTGCCTTTCTTTTAAATCTTTTATTTCCGGTTTTTGATTTTTCATAATTTTTCCTCCGTATTATTTTTATTTGAAAATTTTTTGCTATTATGTATTCATTTTTTAATTTGCAAATAATGATATTTTAATTAAATCTTTATCTGTAATTGACATTGACAAATAATCGGAATTAATGATTTTATAGACAAAATTCTCAAGAACCCTTTTTATTGATTTCTGCGTTGCGTCCGATAGCGCATGTGATCCATCTCTACACTGACCGCCCATGTTAGCAGTTCCCTCTCCTGCAATGGAAGTTCTGACAATTTCTTTGCCGTTTGCATCAACCACTACAACCTTCATTACAATTTCAGAAGATGCAAAAATACTAGTCTCCCAAAACCCTATCGAAAAACGTAATAAAGGGTTAAAGGTATCAAGCGTAAAAATGAATTTATATCTGCCGTCCCCATTAGATGGTATTTTTGAAGAAGACATTGTAACGTTAGTAAAAGCGCCGTCAAGAACTTTGACTATTGAACTTTTCAAGGCTTCTCCAACTTTCAGTAGGAAAGTATGAGCGCCGCAAGCATAAGAAGACGGCTTGATATCTTTAGTTAAATCAATAATTTCATTTTCAATAAAATAACTTACATTACAATTTATTTGTTTATCCGGTCTTATTTCAGCTACGGGAGCTGATGTGCTCATAACCTGTGCATTATATGCGCAACCCGACAACATAATTCCTGCGAAGCAATTAATACAAATAATCTATTTTTCATCATTGTTCCTTCTCCGATAGTTTCTCGGCAATATAAAAAATTTGCCTATTTTATATCTAATCTATCAATCCCAAAGCTTTTTCTACGACATTTTCAACGGTAAATCCAAACTGTTTTAAAACCGTAGCGCCCGGAGCGGACGCTCCGAAGCTTTCTATGCTTAAGCAAGCGCCTTTATTGTAACATAGCGGAAAGCGCGCTTATTTTTTAATAACTGTAAAGGGTGTATTATTCCTCTCGATTAGATTATTTTGTTATTTCAAATTTTTCTACGACTTTAGAGAGCTTTTTCTCTTCGGATTTAAGCCGGCGTTCTACTTTTTTTATATCTTCTGCCGGAGGTAAATTTTCAGGTTGTATTTTACGCTTTATCAACAAGTTGCGGACATCGGTATTATTTTGTATATGCTCTCTGCTTATTTTGTTTTCGGTTTTTAATTTATCTCTTTTTATATTGAAATTAGTTATTTCATTTGCAAAATCTTTTGCCTTTATCGTTATTGTCGGTAAAAAGTCGGCTAAAGGTCTTCCTTTTGGAACTTTTAATCTCAAATTCATATCTTGCGTTGTATTCCCGCCAAATAACGCCTTATCTCCCTTACTCCTGATACGCCCGAAACTTTGATTATTTCCAATATACTCAAAAATAATTCCGGATAGTTCTTTTTCCGAAAGGGTTAGTTTTTTTCTTGCATTAAGGCGCTCTAACTCTGAAAGTCTTTTCTCTATTATTTCTTGTTTTCTTGTTTGAACTGCGAAATATGTCTGAGTAAATGCGATTTGATCTTTTGACGGGTCTCCATTTTGGGCGATAAGATAACATGCGTATCTTGTCAACGCTATATCATCTATTTCTCTTTGAGCGCCTTTTCCTAATTTTATCATTTTCCTGACATCAAGAAAATGATCTTTTATGCTCTGATTAGAATTGCCGCATGAAATTTTAGCTTTTTGAATTACGTTAATAAAGTTTTCCCATTTAGCATAACCAAGCAGACGTTGTAAATCTCTTGCTAACCAAAATTCGGTTCCTATATCCTCTGAAATTCGCATCATTGTTTCAAAATCATAATGAAGCTTTGCAACTATTTCTTTTTTCATGTTTATTTCTTAATTTTTATAAGCAATTTTATATCTAACCTATTAATTCCAAAGCTTTTTCTACAACATTTTCAACGGTAAATCCAAACTGTTTTAAAACCGTAGCGCCCGGAGCAGAGGTTCCGAAGCTTTCTATGCTTAAGCAAGCGCCCTTATCCGTTATATATTTACGCCAGTTTATATCTATTCCCGCCTCTATGGAAAGTCTTGCTTTTATGTCGGACGGAAGAACCTTTTCCTTATATTCCTTATCCTGTTTCTCAAATATTTCAAAACTCGGAATGTTTACGATTCTAACCGATAAATTCTCTTTTTCTAATATTGCTTTTGCTTCTATTGCAAGATGAACTTCGGCTCCCGACGCCATTAATATAACATCCGGATTTTTATCGGAATCTGCAAGTATATATGCACCTTTATCCAAGCCTTTTTCGGATGAGTATTTATTTCTGTCTATAATCGGAAGTTTTTGACGGCTTAATATAAGAGCTGCCGGAGCATTAACGTTTTTCATAATAAAGCTCCAAGCCTGTTTGGTTTCTGCGGCGTCTGCAGGGCGTATTACGGTAAGATTAGGGATTAAACGCAAAGAAGCAATATGCTCTACAGGCTGATGCGTAGGCCCGTCTTCTCCTACGGCTACGCTGTCGTGCGTAAATATATATATTGTCGGCTGTTTCATTAAAGCGGCAAGTCGTATGGAAGGACGCATGTAATCTGCAAACACTAAAAATGTACCGGCATAAGGGCGAATTCCTCCATGCAAAGAGATGCCGGAAATTATTGCTCCCATAGCATGCTCGCGAACCCCAAAGCGTATATTTTTACCGTTATAATTTTCTTTTTGAAACTCTTTTTCCCCCTCTAAAAAGGTTTTGTTAGAAGGAGCAAGGTCTGCGGAGCCTCCCATAAGATAAGGAAGCTGTTTTGCAATTGCATTTAATACTTTGCCGGACGCAGCGCGCGTGGCAATCGGAGGCTCGGACGCTAAAAATTCAGGCAGAGCGTCCTCAAAATTTTCCGGAAGCTTAAAATTTACGGCATCCTTTAATTTTTCTGCCGTAACCGGCTCTTTTTGACAAAATAAATTATATCTTTTTAACCATTCGGCTTCCGCTTTTTCTCCTTTTGCGATCGATTTTCTACAATTTTTAAAAGCCTCTTCCGGAACAAAAAAGGGTTCCATATTCGGGTAGCCCAAATTTTTTTTGGTTAATATTATCTCCTCTTCGCCAAGAGGCGCGCCATGGGCATCCGCAGTGTTTTGTTTGTTGGGGCTTCCAAAAGCTATTTTTGTTTTTAGTATTATTAGAGTCGGTTTCTCTTTTGTTTTTTTTGCGTCTATTATAGCTTTTTCAATAGATTCTATATCGTTGTCGCCGTCTTCTATTGTAAGTATTTGCCAACCGTAAGCATCAAATCTTTTGCCTACGTCTTCGGTAAATGTTATATTTGTGTTTCCTTCTATTGAAATATCGTTGGAATCGTAAAGGCATATAAGTTTGCCGAGTCCGAGATGCCCCGCTATGGATGCGGCTTCGGAGGTAATTCCCTCCATCATGTCTCCGTCGCCGGCTATTACATAAGAATAATGGTTTATGATTTCCATTCCTTTTTTATTAAAAGTCGCCGCAAGATGCTTCTCCGCCATCGCCATTCCAACCGCGTTTGCAAATCCTTGCCCTAAAGGTCCGGTAGTGGTTTCTACGCCCGGCGTATCTCCGTATTCCGGATGTCCCGGCGTTTTGCTTCCCCATTGCCTAAATCTTTTTATATCCTCTATGCTTAAATCGTATCCGGTTAAAAAAAGAAGGCTGTAAAGAAGAGCGGAGGCATGTCCGCCGGATAAAACAAATCTGTCTCTATCTAACCATTTGGGATTTGAAGGATTATGTTTTAAAATTTTTGTCCAAAGAACATAAGCTGCCGGAGCAAGCCCCATTGGCGCTCCGGGATGTCCCGAATTTGCTTTTTGAACGGCGTCTATAGAAAGAGAACGTATTGTATTAATGGAAAGCTTGTCTATGTTATTCATTGTTTTCTCCCGATTTTTAATTCCGCGGGACGGCTTCGTAGTTTCTCCGATTTCTACGTTGGATAAAAATTTTAATCCTCGAAATATTATATATATTCCTGCGGTTAAGATTTTTATCCGTCTTGAACTCGAAGAAACCACCGGATAACTTTGTATTTTGCCGCGTTTTCTACGTTGGATAAAAATTTTAATCCTCAAAGTATTATATATATTCCTGCGGTTAAAATTTTTATCCGTCTTGAACTCGAAGAAACCACTTTGCCGTCCCGCAGAATTGATTATATTCTTTTACGATTATATTTTACCGGATAACTTTGTATTTTGCCGCGTTTTCTACGTTGGATAAAAATTTTAATCCTCGAAATATTATATATATTCCTGCGGTTAAGATTTTTATCCGTCTTGAACTCGAAAAAACCACTTTGCCGTCCAGCGGAATTGATTATATTTTTTTACGATTATATTT
>JAFDMD010000068.1 GCA_019306185.1 Deltaproteobacteria bacterium | reverse complement strand
TCCATAGTAGGCGAATTGATAACTCCGATAGCAATGGAAGAAGGATTAAGATTTGCCATACGCGAAGGCGGCAGAACAGTAGGCGCCGGCGTCGTAAGCAAAATAATCGCGTAAGCGGCAGTTGTTAAGGAGCCAATAAGTGAGAATAATTATAACCCTTGTTTGCGGCGAGTGTAAAAGAAAAAATTATACTACTACAAAAAATAAGCAGACTACGCCGGACAAACTGGAATTTAGTAAATATTGCAGGTTTTGCAGAAAACATACGCTTCACAAAGAAAGCAAATAAAACGATAGGCCAGTAGCTCTAACGGTAGAGCACCGGACTCCAAATCCGGGTGCTGGGGGTTCAAATCCCTCCTGGCCTGCCACAATTTTTATATCGGGGTAAACTGTTAATGGGACGTTTATTAAGGAAAAAAACTGCGAATACGAAAAAAAAAGAGCAGGCAAAAAAGGCTATTAAACAGGAATCCGTCGAAAAAAAAAAGGATAAGAAGCCTTCATTTGTAGCGGAAAAAATAGCTGCGGGTAAAAACAAGCTTTCTCAAAAAGAGGGAAAAGATACTATTTTTCAAAAAGCGATTAGATTTTTAACCGAAGCTAAAGTCGAACTAAAAAAGGTGGTTTGGCCTTCAAAAAAACAGACAGGAGGGTCAACTTTGGTAGTAGTTATCCTCGTAGCGATTATAGGTTTATTTTTGGGATTAACCGATTCCCTTCTTTCTTTTTTTGTTCGTATAATTCTTCGTTAAGGAGCTTATAAGTGGCTAAAAGATGGTACATAGTGCATGTTTATTCCGGTTTTGAAGAAAAAGTTAAAAAAGCTTTGGGGGAAAAAATAGATACCTGTCCGAATCCCGAAAGATTCGGAGAAGTATTAATTCCTACCGAACAGGTGGTAGAACTTGTAAAAGGAAAAAGAAAAACATCGTCTCGAAAATTTTATCCGGGTTATCTCCTTATAAAAATGGAACTTGACGATGAAACTTGGCATCTTGTTAAAACAACCGCCAAAATAACGGGATTTTTAGGCGGCGAAAAACCGGCGCCTATTCCTAATGTCGAAGCAAAACGGATTATAGAACGTATGGAATCCGGGTCTAAAAAGCCACAACCGAAGTTTCTTTACGATATAGGCGACGAAGTAAAAATAATAGACGGTCCGTTTACCGGCTTTAACGGAGTTGTGGAAGAAATTGATCCCGAGCATGGAAAGTTAAAAGTATTAGTTACTATATTCGGGCGTTCTACTCCCGTAGGGCTTGAGTTTGTTCAGGTTTCCAAAAAATAACATGGAGAAAAATATAAAATGGCAAAGAAAGTTATAGGACAAATAAAATTGCAGGTGCCGGCAGGCAAAGCTAATCCTTCTCCTCCCATAGGACCGGCTTTAGGTCAACATGGCGTCAATATTATGGGTTTTTGCAAAGCTTTTAATGCCAGAACTGAAAAAGATGAGGGTATGATAACGCCGGTTGTTATTACGGTGTATCAGGATAGATCATTTACTTTTATTACAAAAACCCCGCCTGCCTCGGTTTTGCTTAAAAAAGCGGCTAAAATTGCAAAAGGAGCCTCAGATCCTAAACGAGACAAGGTAGGAGAGGTTAGTAAGAGTCAAGTAGAAGATATAGCCAAATCAAAAATGGCTGATTTGAATGCTCATAATTTGGATGCGGCTTGTAAAATAGTATCCGGAACTGCAAGAAGCATGGGAATTAAAGTTGTATGATAATTGTAATACAACCGTACATTATAGTTATTTAAAGGAATTTTTTATAAAAAAGGAGCAGGGTTGTCAATATGCCAAAGCATGGTAAAAAATATCGTAATGCCATACTGAATATAGATGCGAGTAAAAAATATGATTTATCCGAGGCGGTAAAGCTCTCAATAGAATCAACTTATGTCGGATTCGACGAAACCGTAGATATCGTAGTACGTTTGGGAGTAGATCCAAGGCATGCAGATCAAATGATAAGAGGCACGGTTGTTCTTCCGAACGGACTCGGCAAAAAGGTTACGGTTCTTGTATTTGCAAAAGGCGAAAAAGAGACAGAGGCAAAAGAAGCCGGCGCCGAATATGTAGGTAATGACGATCTTATTCGAAAAATTAAGGAAGGATGGCTTCAATTCGATAAAGCGGTGGCGACTCCGGATATTATGGGTTCGGTGGGAAAAATCGGCAAAATATTAGGACCCCGCGGGCTTATGCCTAATGCAAAAACGGGCACCGTTACTTTTGACATTGCAAAAGCGGTAAAAGAGCTTAAATCGGGTAAAATAGATTTTAGAGTGGAAAAAGCCGGTATAATTCATGCGCCTATGGGAAAGGCGTCTTTCGGTTATGAAAAAATAATGCAAAACATATCCGCTTTTATTGATAAAATAATACGACTAAAACCGGACTCAAGCAAAGGAATATACCTGCAAAACATCTCTTTATCCACTACAATGAGTCCCGGATTAGCAATTGACGTTAATAATATTAAAAATAGTATTTCAGCATAACTTTTCGTATTTAAAATTTGTCAAAGATCGCAGGTTCACCTTCGTGTTTAATCGGTAAAAGTTCCGGCCTCGTCAGACAAGAAATAGGAATGTGGTTTCCTCCGATTTTTGCAAATAAAAAGGGAGATATTATACTTTATGTATCTATCAGAGAAAAAAACAGTTGTAAGCGGTTTAAAAGATTCTCTTAAAGAGGCTAAAATCATTATTTTAACCGATTATAAAGGGCTTAACGTAGAGGCTTTAAATAGCTTGAGAAGTCAATTACGGCAGGCAAATGCGAGGTATCTTGTAGTTAAGAACACATTGTTAAAAAGAGCTGCCGAAGATAGCGATCTTGCTATTATAAGCGAGCATTTTAAAGGGGCTACGGGAATTGCTTTTTGTTCGGAAGATCTCGTGTCGCCTGCAAAAATCCTTTGCGAATTTGCAAAAGAAAATAGTAAGCTTGAAATAAAGATAGGAGTTATGGAAGGAGGAGTTATAGACTTTGCCTCAATCAAAGCCTTATCAAATCTTCCGTCCAAAGAAGTTCTTTTGGCTCAGACGCTTGCCGCTATGAATGCCGTTCCTACATCATTTGTAAGAGTTATGAGCGGACTTGTATCAAGCTTTGTAAACGTATTAAACGCAATTAAAAAAGAAAAAGAAAAAGATTAATCTATAAAAAAGCATACATTTAATTTATATTGGAGGAAAAAATGGCAGATATTACAAAAGATGACGTTATTGAATTTATATCTAATATGTCGGTTCTGGACCTTTCGAATCTTGTAAAAGAATTGGAAGAAAAATTCGGGGTTTCCGCGGCGGCTCCGGTTGCTATGATGGCGGCAGGCGCTCCTGGAGACGGAGGCGAAGCGGCAGAAGAAAAAAATGAATTCGACGTTGTTCTAATTAGTCCCGGAGATAAAAAAATAGCCGTTATAAAAGAGGTAAGGGCTATTACAGGGCTCGGATTAAAGGAGGCTAAAGGACTTGTTGACGGAGCTCCTAAACCTGTAAAAGAAGGCATAGTAAAAGAGGATGCCGAAAAATTTAAAGAACAGCTTGAAGCTGCAGGCGCTCAGGTGGAGTTAAAATAAAAACAGCCGAATAAAATTCAAATCAATTTTTTATAAAACATACTATAGATAGAATAAGGGTTGTAAGCCATTACAACCCTTATCTGCGTTTTTTATTTTAAACATAATGGAATGGGAGATATTATGTCGCGAAACCCTTTATTTAAAAAGCGGATAAGAAAGAATTTCGGCAGGATACGAAGCGTAGCCGATATACCGGATTTAATCGGTATGCAAAGACGATCTTACGACCGTTTTCTACAACGAGACGTTCTCCCTGAAGAACGTGAAAATATAGGGTTGAAGTCTGTATTTCTTTCCGTATTCCCAATAAAAGATTTTGTAGGCAGCGCATCTTTGGAATTTGTTTCTTATCATCTTGGGAAAGTTCAGCATACGGTTGCAGAATGCCTTCAGCGGGGCTTAAATTATGAAATACCGATTCGTATAACAGTAAGATTAGTTGTATATGATGTTGATAAAGAATTGGGATTATCAAACATAAGAGACATCAAAGAACAGGAAATATATTTCGGCACAATTCCCGAAATGACTCCAAACGGCACATTTATAATAAACGGTACGGAAAGAGTAGTGGTAAGCCAGCTTCACAGATCGCCGGGAGTATTCTTTGATCATGATAAAGGTAAAACTCATTCCAGCGGAAAAGTAATCTATACCTGCCGAATGATACCTGTTCGAGGCTCATGGATAGACATGGAGGTGGATACCAAAGGGGTAGTATATATAAAAATAGATAGACGAAGAAAGTTTCCCGCAACGATACTTTTTAAAGCGCTCGGCTATAGCGTAGAAGATATATTGAAATATTTTTATCAAACCGAAAAAATAACCGTCTCGGAAAACAATTATTTTAGGCAGGCGAATAAAAATGTTCTTATAGGGCAGCGTTCGGCGGCTGACATAGCAAATCCTGCAAGCGGAGAAATAATAGTAAAAAAAGGACGCATATTTACTTATAGAGTCCTTCAAAAGCTTCAAGAGGCGAAGATAACCGAAATTCCCATCAGCGAGTATGATCTTTTTGAAAAATTTTTTGCTTACGCTATGTACAACCCTGATACGGGAGAAGAAATAGCTCAAGCGAATGCTCAAGTTACGCAGGAAACCCTCGAGGCGTTTCAAAATGTTGGAATAAGCCAGTTCGAAGTGATTTTAATAGACGGAAATATAAGCGGCGATTCCATCAGAAAAACTCTTGAACTAGACAAAGCGGACAATCGGACGGACGCTCTTCTTGATATATACAGAAGGCTTCGCCCAGGAAATCCTGTAACTCCGGAAGTCGCTCTTGATTTCGTTGACAACCTCTTTTTTAAATTCGTTTATTACGATCTTTCCAGAGTTGGGCGAATGAAGATAAATCAGCGTTTTAATTTTGATACTCCGGTATCAATAATAACTTTAAGAAAAGAAGATATACTTATTACCGCCAAAGAATTAGTGAAATTAAGAGATACTCAGGGAACGGTTGACGATATCGATCATCTCGGAAACAGAAGAGTGCGCGCCGTCGGGGAACTTCTTGCCAATCAATATAGAATTGGGCTCGTTAGAATGGAACGGGCGATTAAAGAAAGAATGAGCATGCAAGAGGTTGATGCAATGATGCCTCAAGATCTGGTTAATTCAAAACCGGTTACAGCGGTAGTAAAAGAGTTTTTTGCCACAAGCCAGTTATCTCAGTTTATGGATCAAACCAATCCTTTATCCGAAACAACTCATAAGCGACGACTAAGCGCTCTTGGACCCGGAGGGCTTACGAGAGAGAGAGCCGGTTTTGAAGTAAGAGACGTTCATCCCTCCCATTACGGTAGAATATGTCCAATTGAAACGCCCGAAGGACCAAATATAGGTCTCATCGTTTCATTAAGCACTTATGCCAGAGTAAACGATTTCGGTTTTATAGAAACCCCGTATTGCCTCGTTGAAGATATGAAAGCTCTAAAAGAGGTTGAATACTTAACCGCTTTTGATGAAAAAGAACGTCCGATAGCTCAAGCAAACGCCGCATTGGATAAAACAGGAAGGTATGCCGAAAAAACCGTTACATCGAGAGTCGAGGGGGATCTTAAAATCGTAAAACGGGAAGAAATAAAATTAATGGATGTTTCGCCGAATCAGCTTGTAAGCGTATCCGCCGCCTTAATTCCTTTTTTAGAAAATGACGACGCGAACAGAGCGCTTATGGGATCAAACATGCAGCGTCAGGCTGTTCCTCTGTTAAAATGCCATGCTCCGCTTGTAGGAACCGGCATGGAAAGCATAGTATCAAAGGATGCCGGCACCTCCATAGTGGCAAAAAAAGATGGAATTATAGACTATGCAGATTCTTCCGCAGTAGTAGTAAAACATAATTGCGATATAAATTCAGACGATAAAGATGTTACTGTTTATAACCTATCCAAATTTCATAGAACCAATCAAAATACATGCTTTAATCAAAGACCAATATTCCAAAAAGGGGATAAAATTAAAGTAGGCGATATAGTAGCAGACGGTTTGGCTACGGAGAATGGGGAGCTTGCTTTAGGACAAAACATTACCGTAGCATTTATGTCATGGGGAGGCTATAATTTTGAAGATTCAATACTTGTAAGCGAAGACGTAGTCAAGGAAGGAACCTTTACCTCCGTTCATATAGAATCATTTGAAATTATAGCTAGGGATACTAAAATAGGTAAAGAAGAGATTACAAGAGATATTCCTAACGTAGGGGAAGAGGCGTTAAAAGACCTTGACGATAGCGGAATAGTCAGAATAGGCGCCGAAGTAGTATCCGGCGATATACTCGTGGGCAAAATAACCCCTAAAGGAGAAACCAGACTTTCACCTGAGGAAAAACTATTAAGAGCTATATTCGGGGAAAAAGCAGGAGACGTTAAAGACACATCCTTAAGAGTGCCTCCGGGAGTTGAAGGAACCGTAATTGACGTAAAAGTTTTTTCAAGAAAAGGAATCGAAAAAGATCAGAGAAATAAAGAAATTGAAGATTATGAAAAATCGATAATTGAAAAAAGTAGAAACAGAGAATTGAAAGTTGTAGAGCAGGTTGCCAAAGAACGTATTGCCGAAATTGCAACATCTAAAATGGCGACTTTTGCCATAAAATCGGGGAAGAATGTCATTATATCAAAAGGCGACAAAATAACCCCCGAAATTTTATCCCAAATCCCTTTAAAAAAGATAAACGAATCCATAATAGAAGAAAGTAAAGCGTCTGAACAGCTTCGAAATATATTAGAAAAATATAAAAAACAGGTAGAGGCGGTTAAGGCGGAATTTGAAACGAAAATAAAAAAATATGCGGAAGGGCATGACCTTTTACCGGGGATAATAAAAATGATAAAAGTTCATGTCGCTATGAAAAGAAAACTCTCCGTGGGCGATAAAATGGCGGGGCGACATGGAAACAAAGGCGTCGTATCCCGAATACTGCCTCAGGAAGATATGCCCTATTTTGAAGACGGACGTCCCATAGATATGATTTTAAACCCTCTCGGAGTTCCGTCTCGAATGAATGTCGGTCAGATTCTTGAAATCCATCTCGGACAGGCGGCAAGAGGCATAGGCGAGCTCATTGCAAAGCTTGCGGAGGAAGAACGAATTGCCGAATTAAGAGAAAAAATGAAAAAAATATTTTCAAATCAGGAGCAAACCGAAGCAATTGAAGCTCTTGACGACAAGCAGATACAAAAACACGCCTCGTTATATAAATCAGGCGTTCCTATGGCTACGCCGGTTTTTGACGGCGCGACGGAAGCGGAAATCAAAAGCCTTTTACATGAAGCCGGATTTTCCGAATCCGGACAGTCAATATTATATGACGGCAGAACAGGCGAGCCCTTTGATAAAGAGGTAACCGTAGGCGTAATGTATATGTTAAAACTACATCACCTCGTAGATGATAAAATACATGCCAGATCAATAGGTCCATATTCGCTCGTTACCCAACAGCCACTTGGAGGAAAAGCTCAGTTCGGCGGGCAAAGACTCGGAGAAATGGAAGTTTGGGCTATGGAAGCTTATGGGGCGGCTTATGCGCTTCAGGAATTTCTTACAGTTAAATCCGACGATATGGTAGGCAGAACCAGAATGTATGAAAAAATTATAAAAGGTCAAAATTTGCTTGAACCAGGTCTCCCCGAATCATTTAATGTGTTGACAAAAGAGCTGCGTGGACTTGGTTTGGATATAGAACTTTTAAAAGCTTAAGCTACCGTTTTTTTTATTAAAAAAGGAGATAACCTTTGGAAACAAATATATATGATTTTTTTGCCAAACCCGCAGATCCCAGAGATTACCAAGGCGTTAGAATATCTGTGGCGTCGCCAGAAAAAATTCTTGAATGGTCTCATGGCGAAATAAAAAAACCGGAAACAATAAATTATCGTACATTCAAACCGGAAAGAGACGGTCTTTTTTGCGCAAAAATATTTGGTCCTACCAAAGACTTTGAATGTAACTGCGGTAAATATAAACGTATGAAGCATAGAGGCGTGATATGTGAAAAATGCGGCGTCGAAGTAATACAGTCTAAAGTCCGACGCGATAGAATGGCGCATATCAAACTCGTAGCTCCATGCTCTCACATATGGTTTTTAAAAAGTCTGCCTAGTAAAATAGGCAATCTTTTAGATATTACTTTGAAAAACATGGAACGCTTAATCTATTTTGATAGCTTCATAGTTATCGATCCAAAAGAAACGCCGCTTAAAAAATTTCAACTCCTTTCGGACGAACATTATTTTGAGGCTTTGGAAGAATACGGCGAGGATAGTTTCGAAGCGTCAATAGGGGCGGAAGCCGTTAAAAAGCTTTTGGAAGAAATTGATATAGAGCAAATCTATGAAGAGCTGAAACAGGATATGAGGGAGACAAGTTCCGAAACAAAAATAAAAAAGATATCAAAACGTTTAAAAATAGTTGACAGTTTCAGAAAATCAGGCATAGACCCAGCTTGGATGGTAATGGAAAATATACCCGTTATCCCGCCGGATCTTCGTCCGCTTGTTCCGTTAGAAGGAGGACGCTTTGCAACTTCCGATTTAAACGATCTATACAGACGAGTTATAAACAGAAATAACAGATTAGGAAAACTTATAGATTTTAAAGCTCCCGAAATAATAATTCGTAATGAAAAAAGAATGCTCCAAGAGGCTGTAGATGTTCTTTTTGACAACGGAAAACATGGCAGAGTAATAACAGGCACAAACAGGCGTCCCTTAAAATCGCTCTCCGATAATTTAAAAGGAAAACAAGGGCGTTTTCGTCAAAATCTACTTGGGAAAAGAGTCGATTATTCCGGTAGAACGGTTATTACGGTGGGGCCGCATTTAAGACTCCATCAATGCGGGCTGCCTAAAAAAATGGCTTTAGAACTTTTTAAACCTTTTGTTTATTCATTGCTCGAACAAAAAGGTTTAGTTACTACCGTTAAAAGCGCAAAAAGAATGGTAGAACAGGAACTGCCGGAAGTTTGGGATACATTAGACGAAGTTGTCAGAGAATACCCTGTGCTTTTAAACAGAGCGCCGACATTACATAGACTTGGAATACAGGCTTTTGAGCCGCTATTAATAGAAGGAAAAGCAATACAGCTTCACCCTCTTGTCTGCACGGCTTTTAACGCTGACTTTGACGGAGATCAAATGGCGGTTCATATTCCGATTTCAATAGAAGCGCAGATAGAAGCAAGATGCTTAATGCTCGCTTCCAACAATATACTCTTTCCGGCAAACGGGTCGCCAAGCATTATACCTACGCAAGATATAGTATTGGGAATATATTACATGACATTAATGATAGACGGCTTGAGAGGCGAAGGAAAAATATTTTTCTCTCCGGACGAGGCGCGTCAAGCTTATGATGCAGACGTTATAGACCTTCATGCCAAAATATATGTTAAGATGAACAATAAAAGAGAAACCACTACTGCCGGCAGGTTACTGTTATGGGAAATAATACCTAAAGACAGCGTTTCTCGAATGCGTTATATACGCCTCAAAACAATATCCGAAGCCGAAAAAATACTTATTAGCCTTAAGGCGCAACCGGATTTTGCCAAACTTTTACAAGAACATTCAGAGAAAAAAAATATTACGGTAAAAGAGGATACCGGATTGCTTCGTATTGACGAGTTTCAAAGAATTTTTGAATTTTCTTCCGAAGAGGCGGAAAAACTTTATAAACTTAAAGATGGAGAAACAAGCTCTATAATGGAAGCCGAAGATGGATACTATATTTTTCAGATAATAGAAAAAATTTCGGAATTTGAGTTTGCCCTTGTTAATAAACTTCAAGACAAAAAGACGCTCGGAGTTTTAGTGGATAACGCTTATAGAAGACTCGGCATAAAAACCACCGTAATACTTGCAGACAGATTAAAGGATATAGGCTATCAATTTTCTACAAAAAGCGGTATATCAATTTCAATAGATGATATGATTATACCATCGGCAAAAAAACAGATATTAAAAGATGCCGAAAAAGAAGTTGAAGGCATTGATAAGCAATACAATGAGGGTCTCATTACTCGAGGCGAAAAATATAATAAAGTGGTAGATATATGGACAAAAGCTACGGACGCCGTGGCTAACGAAATGATGAACGACATGAAAAAAGCGCCTTCATCTTTAATGTCCCATAATCAAAAAGTCGATAAAAGTTTAAATTCAATTTACATGATGGCGGATTCCGGCGCGAGAGGCAGCAAAGATCAGATGAGACAGCTTGCGGGAATGCGCGGGCTTATGGCTAAACCTTCGGGAGAAATTATAGAAACTCCGATTACTGCGAATTTTCGCGAAGGGCTTACGGTTTTACAATATTTTACTTCAACTCACGGAGCGAGAAAAGGGCTTGCGGATACCGCTTTAAAAACTGCAAATTCAGGTTATCTTACAAGACGGCTTGCAGACGTAGCTCAGGATTGCGTTATATTTGAAGATGACTGTGGAACAATGCTCGGCATAGAAATAGAATCCCTTTTGGAAGGCGGAGAAGTAATACAGACATTAGGCGAACGCATTCTCGGCAGGGTCGTATCCGAAGATGTTACCGATCCTTATTCGGACGAAGTCATTATAAAAGCCGGTGAAGAAATAGACGAAAAGAAACAAAAAATTATTGAAGATGCGGGCATTACAAGCGTAAAAATAAAATCGGTTCTTACCTGCCAATCTAAAACGGGAGTCTGCGCAAAATGTTACGGTAGAGACCTTGCGCATGGGAGAAGAGTCGATATAGGACAGGCGGTCGGGATATTAGCGGCGCAGTCCATAGGGGAACCGGGAACCCAGCTCACAATGAGAACTTTCCATATAGGAGGCGCCGCGAATCAGCGAGGCGAACAAGCCGATATAAGAGCTAGGGTTGACGGAATAATTAAATACAATGATCTTAAGGTCATAAAAAATGCGACGGGCAAATTGATAATGATGAACAGAAGAGGAGGCGAACTCTCTGTAATCGGAAAAAACGGGAGAGAACGAGAACGATATCCCGTAATATACGGAGGTTACCTTCAGGTTCAAGACGGAGCGGAAGTTAAAGTCGGCGATCCGCTTGCAACATGGGACCCGTTTACTACTCCTATCATTACCGAAGTTGCGGGGAGAGTAAAATTCGGAGACATAAAAATAGGGGATACCATGCAGGAAAAAGTGGACCCCGTTACTGGAAAAGCAAGTAGGATGATCATTGAATTTAAAGGGAAAAAAGAGGTAAGACCCCGCATATCAATCAAAGACAGCGAAGGGAAAACAAGTAAACTTACAGGAAGCGGCAAAGCAAGGTACCTGCTTCCCAAGGATGCGGTGCTGCTTGTAGAAGAAGACGATCAGGTAAAAGCCGGGGACGTTATCGCCAAACTTCCGAGAGCTACAACCAAAACTACGGATATTACAGGCGGACTGCCAAGAGTCGCCGAGCTTTTTGAAGTGCGTAAACCAAAAGAAAATACAGTGTTAAGCGAAATAGACGGTTACGTTGCAATCACAAAAGGGGTTAGAGGCGGGCAAAAAGTTATAGTAACTCCGGTTGATTTTGGAGAGCCCAAAGAATACCAGATACCAAGAGGAAGGCACATCAATGTTTATGAAGGCGATTATGTAAAAGCTGGCGAGGCGCTTATCGGAGGTTCCGCAAATCCTCAAGACATATTAAACATAAAAGGAGAAATAGCTCTTGCTCGTTATATAGTTGACGAAGTGCAGGAAGTTTATAGACTTCAAGGCGTAAGAATAAACGATAAGCATATAGAGGTTATTGTGCGTCAAATGATGAGGCGCGTTAAAGTAACGGATGCTGGCGACACAGATTTTGTTCAAGAAGAACAGGTTGATAAAATGATCTTTCAGAAAGCAAATGAAAAAGTGGTTGCCGACGGAGGAAAGCCCGCTATGGCTACGCCTCTTATTCTCGGTATAACCAAAGCTTCTTTAAGCACCGAAAGCTTTGTTTCTGCGGCTTCATTTCAAGAAACTACCAAAGTCTTGACAGAGGCAAGCATTGCGGGTAAGGTTGATAAATTGAGCGGTCTTAAAGAAAACGTAATCATGGGGCGCATAATTCCGGCAGGCACCGGATTCTTCAAATCTCAAGAAATTCAATTAAGTAATAATAAATTCCAAAGCAAAGAAATTTTAGATATATAATATAAAAATGGCTTGACAAACAATCTTTTTCTATATAACGTTAGAGGATTATTTTGATAAGCAAAAATAAAAGAGGAAAAGATGCCGACTATTAATCAGTTAGTTCGTCGTGGAAGAAAAAAAATATTAAAGAAAACAAACACGCCAGCATTAAAAGGAGCGCCTCAAAAAAGAGGAGTATGCACGAGAGTATATACTTCTACGCCTAAAAAGCCAAACTCGGCTCTGCGTAAAGTGGCGAGAGTAAGATTGACTACAGGTATGGAAGTAACCGCATACATACCGGGCATAGGGCACAATTTGCAGGAGCACTCCGTTGTTTTGGTAAGAGGCGGCAGAGTGAAAGATTTGCCCGGCGTAAGATATCATATAGTAAGGGGCACGCTGGATACTCTGGGAGTTGACGATAGGAAGCAGGGCAGATCCAAATACGGCAGTAAAAAGCCGAAATAAATAGAATATAATTAATTAAGGTGTAAAAAGAATATGCCGAGAAGACGAGAAGTTCCAAGCAGACCGATTTTGCCGGATTCGAAATACAATAATCCGCTTATTGCCAAGTTTATCAATTCTATTATGAAAGACGGCAAAAAAAGCGTAGCGGAAACTATTATTTATGGCGCATTTGACATCATGGCGAGTAAAATAAAAGAAACGCCGGTAGCCGTATTTGAAAAAGCGATTAATAATGTCGAGCCCTTAATTGAGGTTAAATCGCGTCGCGTAGGCGGTTCTACATATCAGGTCCCCACTGAAATAAGAGCCGCAAGAAGAACGGCTCTTGCTATAAGATGGCTCATAGGATTCGCAGAAAAAAGACAAGAGAAAAGCATGTCCGAAAAAATGGCTGCGGAATTTTTAGATGCGTATAATAACAGGGGAGCGACGATTAAGAAAAAAGAGGATACGCATAAAATGGCGGAAGCAAATAAAGCATTTGCTCATTATCGTTGGTAATAAAAAACCGGAGGATAATTAAAGATGGCAAAGGATAAATTTGAGAGGACAAAGCCGCATATTAATGTAGGCACAATAGGTCATATAGATCATGGCAAGACGACGCTTACGGCGGCGATTACG
>JAFDMD010000067.1 GCA_019306185.1 Deltaproteobacteria bacterium | reverse complement strand
TCCGAGCTATAGCGACAAGATATGATAAATTGAAACGTAATTTCGAGGCTATGCTCGCTTTGGCTCGCGCTTTCCTTTGGCTACCTTTATGAATTGTCAACAGACCCTAATATATTAAAGTTGCAAATAAAATTTTAGAGCGGTTTTTTTATTTTATATGGGTTATAAAATCCGGAACCGTAACCGCTAATCTCGCCTTTGCGTTAAATTTTTCGTATGACGCTCTAACCCCTATAAGCCCTACCCCTTCTCTGCGTTGGAAACGTTCTTCTATGGGACCGTAATCGGTTACGGGGGTATATAACCCGTTTGTAATGGGAGAGAGCCTTAAGATATTTTAAATCGTCGTCTTTCTCTCTTGTTACAACCTCTTCAAGAGACCATTTTGCTTCTACGGGATCTAAAATAAGATCGTCCGAAGTATTTGGCTTTCCGTCTTTACCGAAATTAACCGCCCGCGCTACAAATTGAACGCCTTGCGGGGGGTAAGCCGCGCCGCTGCTTACTCTTGCTCTGCCTACTGCGGGAAAAATTTCAATGCCGTCTATTTTATTAAAAATCGTAATCCCTTCGTTATATCGGACATCTTTTACTTTAAGGGTTAATACTCTTTTTCCATTTGCGATTTTATTGTTTATTTTAAGTTTGCAGATTAATTTTGTGTCGTTTATTCTTGTAAGTTTTTTTATTTTAATATTTGCGTCCGAAAAAGTAATATCGCCGGATTTTATATTTTTCGGAAAACCGCTTCCTATTAAGGTTAATTTTTGAAGGGCATCCGCGCCGCTTTTTAAAGCCTGCGGATAATGGGCGATAACATTTAGTTTGTCCGTAATTTTTACAAATTTTTCATCTCCGTAAGCGTTAGACGCCTGAATAACCGTCCACCATTTCCCCTTAAATGTTTTGTTTTTATCATTTAAATCAAAAACCCCTTCTATTCTTCCGGTAAGAGCGGACGGAGCGAGCCGATATACAAGATGATATTCGCCGTAAAGAACCGCTTCGCCTTCCGTTGTAATCGCAGTTCCGTTTTCATATTTAATCTGTTTTTTAATAAGATATTCATCCTCTCCTTTTGAAGAATTCGGTTTAAAAGTATATATGCCTTCGTAATATCCTATTCCGGGCTGATAACCTGCTGTTTTCCATTTTCCCGTAAGATCCTGTTCCTTTCTGTTTGCCAACCATTTTTTCCATTCTTCCGAATTAAAAGGAAACATTTTTGAAAGCGGCCCTGTTAATTGCTCCGATTCTTTAGTCCAGTCCATCTCCCGCATTTGCGGAACGGTAGTGGGATAATATCCAAGATGCAAATTCCTATTCTCCTTCCACTGAGACTGGGTCATTCTGTGCGAGGCTATTTTTCCGTAAGTATGGCATCTAACGCATGCGGTATAAATTCTCTCCTCCTCTTTATTTAAGGGAATTTCTCTATACTGGCTGTTTTCATCGCTGTTTATATAGCTGATTTTTGCCATCTCCGCAGGAGATAAGCATAAATATTTGCTCAATTCTTTAACAAGAGGATAAAAATCGCTTTCCATTACCGGCGCGCTGTTTAACTTGGTCATTCTAATTATAACAACCTTCCATTCTTCCGGGGTTTTTCTTGTTTCCTCTATAACCTCAACAGCTCCGTTTGAGTTGGCTTTATGACAAGCGCCGCATTTCTGTCTTATTATAGAAGATTTTGGAATTAAGGTTTCGGCATATCCGATTGAAGATATTAAAAAAAATGTAAGAACTGATATGATATAACAGGATTTCGAGAATATTTTTTGCATATTTCACTCCTTTTTATTCTGATAGAGCCGTTTAAAAAGTTCAAACGATAGTGGGCTGCTTTTACTTGTTTGTCAAATACAAATGAATTGTAATAAAAAAAATGAATTGTAATAAAAATAATTTTGATTATTACTACTATTTTTCTTATATATTCAAAAAAAAATGAAAATTATCCGTTTCTATCATAAAATATATTGCGAAAAAGGTTTGACATTATATAATATAGATAAATGCCTACATTCTTTTTATTATAAAAACGGGAAGATTTATGAATAAAACCGCAAAAATCAAATATCGGCTTAATATTTCCGATTATGATCTGGAAACCGCAAAATCTATGTTTGCATCTAAACGTTGGCTTTATGTTGTTTTTATGTGCCAACAGGCAATAGAAAAACTTATAACAGCCTTATATATTGATGAATTTGACGAAGAGCCTCCTATAACTCATAATTTGGCGTTTATTTACAAAAAGATGAGAATATATCAGGATAAAACGGAACTTCAAACAGACATTTTAAAATTTCTAAACATATTATCCGCCCACTATCTTAATAATCGTTATCCGGATTATAAAAACGATATTGCCAAAATGCTTTCTGAAAAAACCGCCAAAAGATATTTAACAAAAACAACGGAGATTTATAAATGGTTAAAATCCCTGATAGTATAAAAAAAATTTTAAAAAAATATGTTGAAAATCTATCAAAAGAGGTGAATGTGGATTCTGCCATTTTATTCGGCTCTTATGCTTTAGGCAATCAAAAAGCGGATAGCGATATAGACCTCGCGATATTTTCGGAGAATTTTACGGATATGGATAGAACCGAGGCGATAGCCTATCTTTTGGATAAAGCCCTCGAATATGATATTGATCTCCAACCGCTTGCTTTTGAAAAAAAAGAGCTTGAAAATTACCGCAAGAACCCTTTTATAAACGAAATTGTAAATAACGGTATAAGAATAATCTAAAGATAACGGCAAAAAAAATCGTTACTCTATTTTTTCGAAATTTGTCGAGTTAACGAATTTATCGTTAAAACAACTTGATAGAAAAAATTATATTTTATAATTATTTGAATATATTTAAAAAATAAAGGAGAGTCTTTTGCAACAACATGATCGGTTTTGTTTTGTATTAATGCCATTTAAAGATGAATTTAAATCTTCTTGGCTTTACGGAGTAAAAAAAGCCGCGAAAAATAATAACCTTAAACCGATACGGGCAGACGATGAAGAACTGCCGGTAGGCATAATAACCGAAGATATACGGAAACTAATTCTTGATTCGGAAATTATTATAGCGGAGATGACCGGGCAGAACCCAAACGTATTATACGAACTTGGGCTTGCTCATTCCGCAAAAAAAAAAGTTATTATGATTACTCAAAAAAAAGAAGATATTCCTTTTGATATTCAGGGGCAAGGCATTAGATATATTAAATACGATAATAACCATATAGATAAGTTGGAAAAAAAATTAACAAAGTATGTCGAAACCGCTTTGGAGCAAAAAGAGACCAAAGATTTGTTTTCGGAATTAAAAATATTTACTTCCGAATTACAGAAAAAAATGACCGACTTTGAAGAAGAAACCAAGCTATTACGCCCTTTGGCATATCCGCTTGAAGTAACAACAGACCCTAAATTTTCTTATATTTTTTTAAATAACAAATATATAGGAAAAGCCCCTCAAACCCTTTATGTAAATCCTTATATTCGTAATATAATAACCGTCTTTGCTGTTGAACATTTTGAAGAATATATAATTTTAAATAAAAAGGATATTGAAAACAGAAGACTTAATATTAAGCTATCTTTAAGAGATAAGGAATTATACCCTTCGCGAGTTCATAACTGGTTAAAGTATATCAGAGAAAACCCTAACGATATTGTAATAGGCAGGGCGGTGGCTACATATCTTCAACATATAAAAGAACATGAAAAAGCGATTAAGGAATTAGAAAGACTAATCGGAATATGTAATAACTGGAGCATGCTTTATAACGGAATAGGGATTTCCAAATCATCTTTAAAAAAATATGATAAAGCGATTTTAAATTTTAAAAAAGTAAAAGAGATGGAAGCCAATACTTATATAGGATATTATAATTTGGCTTGCGAGTATTCTTTATTAAAAGATTATAAGGCTTGTCTTAACGAGATTGAAGCGATTGTAGAAAACCCCGCAATATTGGAAAGTCTTTATAAGGGAAATTGTAGGGAAAATTTTTTTGATAATGAATCCGACTTTGACAATATTAGAAACGACAATAACTATGGGAAACAGTTTGAAGAATATAATGAAATTTATAAAAAACGTTGGAGAGCATGCTCATAATATATTTTTATTCAAACATATTTTGCGGTTTAAAACAAGATAGGTTAATACAAAATAAATGAAACAAATTACAATAAAGAGCGCGGCAGGAGATTCTTTAATATTAACAAACGAAAAGATAAAAAACGTTTATAAATATATTGCCGCAAAAAAAATAATTATTATAACCGATTCCATAGTAAAAAATTACTACGAAGATATTTTTCCGCCTGCCGATATTATCGAAATTAAAAGCGGAGAGGCAAATAAAAATCTTAATGCCATAGAATATATTTATAATAGATTGATAGAGTTGGAAGCGGATCGTTCCTCTTTTATTCTCGGCATTGGCGGAGGAGTAGCAACCGATATTGCCGGATTTGCGGCTTCCACCTTTATGAGAGGAATTAAATTCGGATTTATTCCCTCTACCCTTCTTGCTCATGTTGACGCTGCAATCGGCGGAAAAAACGGAGTCGATTTTAACGGTTATAAAAATATGATCGGAACTATTAATCAGCCGGAATTTGTTATATGCGATTCCTGTTTTTTTAAAACTCTGCCGAAAAAAGAAATTTTATGCGGGCTTGTCGAAGCGATTAAAGCCGGAATTATAAAAAATGAAACTTTATTCTCCTTTATAGAAAAAAATTTTAAAGAAGCTATAAATCTTGAGCCGAAAGTTATCAATTATATTATTTACGAATCTATTCTTATCAAGGCGGATATAGTAAATGCGGACGCAAAAGAAACAGGCGAGCGCAAGCTTCTTAATTTGGGGCATACTTTCGGTCACGCCATAGAATTAACCTCTAACATAAGGCATGGAGAGGCGGTAAGCTTCGGCATTATAATATCCGCTCTTTTATCTTTAAAAAAAGGCTTATTATCCGAGTCCGATTTTTACAGGATAAAAAATCTGCTTCTAATCTTAAATCTTGCGCCGGAAAAGTCGGTTAATTTTGACATAAAAAAAGCCGTAGAAGCTTTAAAAAAGGATAAAAAACGAGCTGGAAATAAAATAGATTTCATTCTGATTGAATCTATAGGAAAAGCCGTAAGGAAGCTTATAGATTTAGAAGAATTGGCGGATGCCGCCGAATCTTTGAATTTTTAAAAATTTAATCTTTTATTGCGAGATTTTTCCCGTCGCGCGATTTGAAGTTGCGGGCTTAAAAATTCCTTATGTAGTAGATACTGAAAAAGTATAATATATGTTGTAATTATTATAAATTATAAAAAAAATAAGGCGCTATATTTACAAGGAATTAATATTGATTTTAATATTTTCTTGCAAATATTAAAATTAAATTCCCATTATTAAAAAAAGGTTTTTAATCGCCAAAAGATTTGTACAAAGGAACAAAGGATAAGATCAGAAAGCAATAAAGTTAAGTTTTGAGAAGTATTAAATCTGTATTTAAAAAAGAAGCGTAAAAAATAATCTGCCCATTTAAGTAGCTTTTTAAAATTCATTCCTACGGCGTTTAAGATAGCGTTTACTTTATCGCTCCATATTGATTACCTTTGGTCTCGTCTTTTTTACTAAAAAATACTATTAATTTATATTGTTTCTCTTATTACTTTGCAAGTATATATGCTGTTTTCAATGCTTTTTCAATGGCTTATATGCTTTTTTAGCGCCGACTAATTAGAATACTAAAAATAAATTCGCAAAAAATTTTATAGTCATTCTCATTTCATCGGATAAATAAAAGCGCTGACGATTGTAAAACCTCTTTCGATTTACAGTCATTGAAATAATGGGGTAAAAAATAAAACCGTTTAAGAAAGCGCGACCTTTTTTATACGTTAAATTCCGCCTTGATTTTAAAAACGCGTGAAGCCGGAAGATTTAAAATCTCCGTTACGCCGGTATCCTTTTTTATCTCCTCCAAATTTGCCTTTATCTCTTCGACGCTTGGAGCAATAAATGTAAACCATATATTATATTCGTTAGCTCTTTTATAATTATGAGTTACTCCGCTAAAACCATTTATCTTTTTTACAAAAATTTCAATCTTATCTTCGGGAGCCCTTGCAGCGCATAAAGTGCTTACAAAACCGAGCTTGCCCGGAACAAAATTGCCGCCGATTCTGCGTATAATACCATTTTTTTTTAAACGTAGAATACGTTCGATAATCTCCTCTTCCGAAAAGCCGAGCTTTTCCGCAATTGCCAGATAAGGACGCTTTGTTATCGGAAAATCGGATTGTATATGATTTATTATTAATTTATCGGAATCGTCCAAAATCGCCGCCTATCCTTTTTCTAATAATCTTTTCGGTTATATCTTTATTATAAAATTGCCTTTGCCGCTCTTATCCGAATAATGCGGCAAAAAAACCGCATAAAAAAACCCTGTTTAAACACAGGGTTTTTTTATCTGTTAATGCTTTAGTATAAAATAAAAAGTTTATACGCAGCCTGTAGGTTTTGGAAGTCCTGCCATTTTGCAAGCTCCTTTGCCGGGGCCCGAAGGGAAAAGCTCATAAATATATTTGAGTTTAAAACCGGTAACTTTAGATAAAACTCTAACCATTGGAGCAATTCCGTTTTTCTCATAATAATCTCGAAGCACATCTATTACTTTTGTATGTTCTTCGGTTACTTCAGAAATTCCTTCCTCTTTTCTAACAAAATCAACCCATTCCTGTCCCCAAGGAGCGCCCTCTTCTCCTTCGAATAAAAAGCCGTCTTCATCCACGACAAATGTTTTTCCTTGATGCTCTACTGTTGCCATTTAAAATTCCTCCTTTAAGATTTATTAATTATCAATTAGCTATTGAAGCTTATTATATGCAATTTAATTAAGCCATTTTTTATATTATCTATATAAATGCTTGTCAATAAAATTCTATTTTTTAAAGATAGCCTTCTATAATGTTTGTTTTTGATTATTTCTTAAAGTAAAGATATATTTTGTTTCCCCCGCCGAATACAAGCATAACTCCCATAAGGTAAAAACATATTTTAATAAAGGGTAATACAGTGGAAAAATGTTGTATAGATTCTATTTGAGGCATTATTTGAGGAATTCTAAAAAATACCCCTATGCCTGCCGCAAAAAGAGCTATTCCCCAAATCAATTGAATTTTATTATTATTTGCCATATGCAAACTATATCTTAAACTTTTTTATTATCTTTACATTCTATTTCAATTCAAGATTTATAAAGCCGGTAAACCTTAACAATTATGGCGGAGAGAGAGGGATTCGAACCCTCGAACGAACTTTCGCCCGTTACTCGCTTAGCAGGCGAGCGCCTTCAGCCTACTCGGCCATCTCTCCGATATTTTTTATCAATTTTTCAAAAAAAATTATGGCGGAGGGAGTAGGATTTGAACCCACGGAGCTTTCGCTCAACGGTTTTCAAGACCGTCGCCTTAAGCCGCTCGGCCATCCCTCCAAAAATTAATTTGAGGTTAATAACATTTGATAAAAAACAGGTCAATAAGTTTCTTATTTTTATAAAGGTTATTTTTCTTAGCAAGTTAAACAAGGCGCAATTCGATATTCTTTGCGCCTAACTTCTTGCCGCTTGAAAAATAATTTTTACAGGCTTACGGCATAAAACAAAGCAAAAAAAATTACAAGGGAAGCAAAAGAGAACGACAAAAAATTATCCTAAAAAGGATAAAATTTAATCGAAAACAAGAAAAAACGGGAATAAAATGGAGGCGGCAACCGGATTCGAACCGGTGAATAACGGTTTTGCAGACCGTTGCCTTACCACTTGGCTATGCCGCCATAAAAAAGTGGAGCGGGAAACGGGATTTGAACCCGCGACTTCGACCTTGGCAAGGTCGCACTCTACCACTGAGTTATTCCCGCTCAAAATAGAAAAAGTTTTTTTAACTTTTGAATGGTTTTATGTCAATAAAAAAAACAAATATTTAATTTATTTTTTTAGAAAATATGATATGGAATTGTCAATTTAAAATGAGCGTTAGATTTCATTAAAATATCCAAATATAAATAGAAAATTTAAACATGTCATTAGGTTTATTACATCCTATCTGTCTAAACAAGATAATAATATTTGTATTGCCTACAATTGCTATCATCCAATGGTTTCTTGTAATTCCATTAGCAGTTCGCAATAAATGCCGGTGAGCAATAACTGAAAAAAGCGGAAAATTAAAGGCGGACGGTAAAATATGAAGATATTTATTTAAATAATTACGAAACGTTAAAAGAATTAAAAACCGGATTATCCGATTATTTTAAATTTTATAAAAAAAAAGATTTCATCAATCTTTAAATTATATTAGACCCGATGAAATATATTATGGCGTAAAATCTTTAAAACAAGTCGCTTGATGAGCATACAACAAATATTTTATTTTTATTGCCTTGACTTTTGGGCGCGCTATATTCCGCTATTTCCTTATTGAATAAAAAATTTTTCTTATATATAGCAGTTATAAAAACATAAAAGATTTAATTTTACCGAACAAGGCATCTTGCGCAATAAAAAATTTCGTTTATTTTTCCTGCATAAAAAAATTTAACCTTAAACTTATAACGGGTTAAAACATAAGCATAACTCGGAATAAAAACAAAATAATAGATTGCGAAAAGCTCTTAAACAAGGAAAAGCGACTTATGGATATAAGAAATATTGCAATCATTGCTCATGTTGATCATGGAAAAACGACTATGGTTGATAGAATTTTACATCAGGTAAAACTATTTAGAGATAATCAAACGGTGCAGGATTTAATTCTGGACTCAAACGACTTGGAACGGGAACGCGGAATAACCATTTTATCTAAAAACGTATCCGTAAGATATAAAGGAACCAAAATAAATATTATCGATACGCCCGGCCATTCCGATTTCGGCGGAGAAGTGGAACGGGTTATGAATATGGCGGACGGAGTTTTGCTTATTGTGGACGCTTTTGAAGGTCCTATGCCGCAAACCCGCTTTGTTTTGCAAAAAGCGCTATCGCTTAATTTAAAACCTATAGTAGTAATTAACAAAGTGGATAAGCTAAACTGCAATCCCGAACAAACAAACGAAATGATTTTTGAACTTATGTATTCTCTTGACGCCACGGACGAACAACTTGACTTTCCTACGGTTTACGGCTCTTCAAAAGAGGGTTGGATGGGACCGGACTGGAAAAATCCGACTAAAGACGTTTCGTATCTGTTGGATACTATTATCAACTATATTCAGCCTCCGAAAGATAACCCCGGAACTCTGCAATTACAGATTAGCTCTTTGGATTATTCTTCATATACCGGCAGAATTGCGGTAGGAAGAATACACAGAGGAAGCGTTAAAGCCGAAGATCAGGTTTCTATTGTTCAAAAAAACGGAGAAATAAACAAAGCAATAATAAAGGAGCTTTATCTTTTTGAAGGGCTTGGAAAAGAAAAGACTAAAAAAGAGGTTAAATCCGGAGAAATAGCGGCAATAATGGGGCTTGAACAGTTTGACATAGGAGATACCATAGCCGATTTTGAAAACCCGGAAGCTTTACCGCCTATTGCGGTTGACGAGCCTACTATGAGTATGTTTTTTACGGTGAACGACTCGCCGTTTTTCGGAAAAGAAGGCAAATATATTACCTCGAAACATGTTAAAGCGAGATTGTTTAAAGAAACCGAAAAAAATCTGGCGTTAAAAGTGGAGGAAACCGATTCCGCCGCAAAATTAAAAGTTTATGGCAGGGGAACTCTGCATTTATCAATTCTGGTGGAAACAATGAGAAGAGAAGGCTACGAGCTTCAATTAAGCCAGCCGCGAGTTGTTACAAAAAAAATTAACGGCTTTAAACATGAGCCGGTAGAAATTTTAAATATAAATGTTCCGCAGGAATTTTCCGGCAAGATAATAGAGCTTGTAACCGCCCGCAAAGCGGACATTTTAAATATAGATAAAAAAAAGGATAGAATAAACTTAGAATTCAAAGCGCCCGCAAGAAGTTTAATAGGGCTTACCCAGCCGGCGCTAACCGTAACCGAAGGCGAAGCTATGATTTCCCATCGTTTTAAAGGATACGAGCCATGGAAAGGGGAAATAAAAGCCAAAAGAAGCGGCGCGTTAATAGCTATGCAAACAGGAACGTCCGTAGCATATGCAATTCATAAACTTCAAGACAGAGGCATCTTTTTTATCGAGCCTAACGAAGAGGTTTACGCCGGTCAGGTAATCGGAGAAAATACAAGAACCGAAGATTTGGTTTTAAATGTTCTTAAAACTAAAAAATTAACAAATATGCGAGCATCCGGTTCAGACGAAAAACTGGCAATAGCGCCTCCGATAAAATTTTCTTTGGAAGAGGCTATGGAATATATAAGAGAAGACGAGTATGTAGAGGCGACTCCTAAGTCCATTCGTATAAGAAAAATAGAACTTGATGCTAACATAAAAAAAAAAAATAAAAAATAGGAATAATTATAAATGAGCGCTTATTTTATAAGAAGATTTTTACTTATAATACCGACATTTATAGGGGTAACAATTATAGTATTTATAATAACCCGATTTGTTCCCGGAGGTCCTGTGGAAAGAATAATTGCTTCCGCTCATCTTGCCGCGGCGTCCGGTCAAAGAACCTCTACCGGAATATCTCAAGACGCGGGCAATCAGCCTCTTTCCGAAGATCAAATAAACCGGCTTAAAGAATATTACGGCTTTGATAAGCCTGTTATTACAAGCTATTTTTTATGGCTTTTTAAGGTGTTGAAAGGAGATTTGGGAACCTCTACAAGATATTACGACCCCGTATGGGATATGATAAAAAGTCGAATTCCGGTATCGATATATTTCGGACTTATATCAATGATACTTATATATTCGGTCTGCATACCGTTAGGAATTGCAAAAGCGGTAAAACATAAAGCCGCATTTGATAATATAACGTCTATAGCGGTATTTACGGGCTATGCAATACCAGGGTGGGTTGCCGGCGCGCTGATGCTTTTTTTATTCTCTTTTAACTTTGAAATTTTTCCTTTCGGAGGGCTTGTAAGCGACGAGTTTGAAGATTTAAGCTTATACGGTAAAATATACGATCTTTTTTTACATACGGTTTTGCCGGTAATAGCTTATCTTATAGGCTCTTTTACGGTAATGACTTTACTGATGAAAAATAGCTTAATGGATAATCTATCCGCAGATTATGTAAAAACCGCAGTTGCAAAAGGGCTATCTTTTAAAAAAGCTGTTTTTAAACATGCCTTGCAAAACAGTTTAATTCCTATAGCCACAAGCTTCGGCAATAATATTTCTCTTATAATAATGGGATCTTTTTTAATAGAAACGGTATTTAATATAAACGGGATGGGACTTTTAGGATACGAAGCAATTATAGAAAGAGATTATCCCGTTGTTTTGGGAATATTGGTTATATCCTCTCTTTTAATGATGATAGGAAATATTTTATCCGACGCGTGCGTGGCGTTGATTGATCCGCGCGTAAAATTTCAATAAAAGATGCTTGTATAACTTTCTGTTTTCCCCCTGTAATATCAACGAGATGTTTGTCCGTTCGACGAACGAAGCGAGAAAAAATCCTTTAATTAGTCAATGCTGAAAAAGTATAAGAGATATTGTAATTATTATAAATTACAAGAAAAACAAAATAATATATTTTCAAGGAATTAATATTTATTTTAATATTTTCTTGCAAATATTAAAATAAAATCTCCAAATCGCAAAAAAATTTGTACAAAGGAACAAAGGATAAGATCAGAAGGCAATAATTAAGGGCTTTCTCGCTTTGATAGACGAGATAAGTCTTGAAATTAAGGATTTATCCCTTCGGTCGAAATGACAGTCCAAGATTACTTTCTGTTATTTTGATAAATTTTATTTTTGCCTGTCATTTCGACGAGCAAAGCGAGGAGAAATCCCTTAATAAAAAGCGAGAAAGTAATAATAAAAAGATAAATAACAGGTTGATTTTTTATATCTTTTATTAAACTTTAACTTCATGCATTGGTAAAATCGTTTACGCTTAAAATACAGATTTTTCAGCATCGACTAATTAAAATATACAATAAAAACTATGAACCCGCTAACAAATAAAAAAATAAAAAAATTTAAATCTATAAAAAGAGGCTACTATTCATTTATTTTTTTTACCGGATTATGCTTATTATCCTTATTTGCGGAAACCCTTGTAAACAGCCGCGCTCTTATAGTCTGTCATAACGGGGAATACCATTTTCCCACCTACGGCAAAATGATTCCGGGCAAAACATTTGGGCTTAATTACGAATATGAAACAAACTACAAAGAATTAAAAAAAATATTTTCCAAGCAAAATAAAGGAGACTATGTTTTAATGCCTCTCGTTCCTTATAATCCTTATGAAAACGATTTAAAAAAAAATTCTTACCCCCCTTTTTCTCCCTCTTATAAATCAAAACATTATCTTGGAACGGACAACATCGGCAGAGATATTTTGGCAAGGCTTTTATACGGCTTTAGAACCGCAATATTTTTTGCTTTAATACTGCTTGCCATAAATTATACAATAGGAATAAGCATAGGAAGCATAATGGGATATTTCGGCAAAAAATTCGATCTGTTGTTTCAGAGAATTATAGAAATATGGTCTAATATTCCGTTTCTTTACGTGATTATAATAATTTCCTCCGTAATTTTACCTAATTTTTTTATACTTCTTTTTATAATGGCTCTTTTCGGTTGGATAGGAATTACTTGGACGATCAGAACAGTAACTTACAAAGAAAAGGAAAAAGAATATATTTTAGCGGCAAAAGCCGCGGGCGCATCCGATTATAGAATAATATTTAAGCATATAATACCGAACACTATAGCGGTTATTGTAACGTTTGCTCCTTTTTCAATATCTTCCGGCATTGTAGCCCTTACATCTTTGGATTATTTGGGATTCGGGCTGCCTGCTCCTACTCCCAGCTGGGGCGAGCTTCTTGCGCAGGGGTCCGCAAATATGAGCGCATGGTGGATTTTATCTTCGGTAATCGCCGCTATGGCGGCTGTTTTGATTGCGGTATCTTTTATAGGAGAGGCGGCAAGAGAGGCGTTTGATCCGAGAATGCACTCTGTATATGAATAAAAAAGTTTAAGCGAATTAAATAGTCGACGCTAAAAAAGTATAATACATATTATAATTATTATAAATTTTAATAAAAACAAGGAAATATATTTGCAAGGAATTAGGGTCTGTTGACAATTCATAAAGGTAGCCAAAGGAAAGCGCGAGCCAAAGCGAGCATAGCCTTGAAATTACGTTTCAATTTATCATATCTTGTCGCTATAGCTCGGAAAT
>JAFDMD010000066.1 GCA_019306185.1 Deltaproteobacteria bacterium | reverse complement strand
ATTAAATACGAAGGTTATATAAAAAGACAGGTGCAAGAGATAAAAAAATTTAAGGATGCGGAGCATATTAAGATAGGTCCTAATTTCGATTATTTTAAAAATCCGGGTTTATCTAACGAAATGAAAGAGAAGCTTTCGTTGGTAAAGCCTGTTTCGCTCGGGCAGGCTTCCAGAATAGACGGAATAACTCCGGCGGCGTTATCCGCGATTATGATAAGCCTTAAGGCAGGAAATAGTAAAAATAAAGATTAAAAAGAATTGTCCGCATAAAGATTATGCATTGCAAATAGTTCATATAGCCGAATTATTATAGTCGATGCCGTAAAACCTGCATTTTAAGCTTAAACCGTTTTGCCAATATATATAGATAGATTTCAATAAAATGATTTAAAAAAAATTGCCTGACTGAGTAATGAGCGTATGCCAATTTAAATTAATTCGGCTATATCCGAGTTTGTTTGCTCCGCTTTTTGCTTGTTGTCTCGGATTTTCAGCTTTGTTTTTCACACTTTTTTACGCAAAACCAGCCGAAAATTGTTTCCTCGACAACAAGAGCCGCTACGCAAATAAACTTCGGACATATCCTTATCTTAAGCATTCTTTATGGCATACTTTGATAATCAATTTATAGTAATCAGGCTATATTGTTTATCGCTTTTTATTAAGGGATTTCTCCTCGTTTCACTCGTCGAAATGACAGGCAAAGATAACGTTTGTCGAAATAACAGGGTGAAAAAATGTTCGTCCGGAATAAGAAGTTTGTCATTTCGAACGAGCGAAGCGAGGAGAAATCCCTTAATTATTTCCCCGTTGTCATTGCAAGCGCTGCAAGCAATCCCTTAATTAGCGCTTTTTGCCTTTATCCTTTAATCTTTTGCCCGAATTTAATCATTATTTCTTATGATTAATATTTTTTAATAATGAGGATTTTTTCTTAATATTTGCAAGAAAATTTAATATTTGCAAGAAAATATTAAAATCAATATTAATTCCTTGCAAATATTTTACCTTATCTTTCTTAAAATCTATAATAATTACAATATCTATTATACTTTTTAAGTATCGACTATTTCAGTTTAAGATAATTCTTATAACCCCTTCCTGCTTTGTTTGAATGAGGTCTATAATTTTTAATTTTTTCATTTCAAGAATTGCAAGAAAGGTTGTTATCAATTCCATTTTTGTTATGCTTTTTTCAAACAGCCCTAAAAAAGTCTCGGTTTTTTTTGTCTCCAGTATTTCTACTATTTCATTTATTTTATCTTTTATGGATATTATATCTACGTTTATATTTATCTGTTCTTCCGAAGATAGTTTGTCCATTATGCCGGAAAAAGCCTCTATAAGTTGAAATAGCCCGACTTCTATTATATCATCTTTGGCGGACGGTTTAAATTCGTTTATATCTCCTTCTCTTACAAAGGTGTTTATTCCGAGTATGTTCCTTTTTTCCAATTCTTGAGCGGCGGATTTTATTTTGAGATATTCTATAAGAGGTCTTGTTATTTCTTCCCGCGGATCTTCGGCTTCCGTATCTTCATCTTGTGCAACCGGCAGAAGCATTTTGGATTTTATGTGCGCTAAAGTTGCCGCCATTAGTAAAAATTCCGCCGCGAGTTCTATATTCATAGCTTTTATTAATTCAAGATAATAAAGATACTGCTCGGTTATTAAGGATATTGGTATATCTTGTATATCCACTTCGTTTTTTTTAATCAGATATACCAAAAGATCCATAGGACCTTCAAAAATATCAAGCTTTACTTTATAGTCGGAATTGTTAAGCTTCATAATTTAACGGAGGCTCTTGCCTCTTCCATTGTAGCTGACGCTACGGCTTGAGCTTTTTGATTTCCGGTTTGAATTATATCCTTTAAAAGATTTGGGTTGGCAAGATAATATTCCCTTTTTTCCCTAAACGGAGCAAGAGCTTCTATAAGGTTTTGAGACATTATTTTTTTGCATTCTACGCATCCTATTTCCGCTTTTTTGCAGGCTTCCTCTATATTATTTCTTCTAACTTCCGGAGTATATAATTTGTGGAACTCATATACGTTGCATACGGACGGATCGCCGGGATCCGTTTTTCTTGCTCTTTGCGGGTCCGTAACCATTGAAGAAGCTTTTTTTGCTATGGTTTCCGGCGCGTCCGAAAGGTATATGGCATTGTTGTAGCTTTTGCTCATTTTACGGCGATCTATTCCGAGTATTTTCGGACTTTGAGTCAGAGTAGCTTGGGGTTCGGGAAATACTTTTCCGTAAAGCCGGTTAAATCGGCGGGCTATTTCCCTTGTAATTTCAACGTGCGGAATTTGATCTACGCCTACGGGAACAGCGTTTGCCTTATAGATTATAATGTCTGCGGCTTGCAGAACGGGGTAGCCTAAAAATCCGAAGGTGGAAAGGTCTTTATTGGATAAAGCTAATATTTGTTCCTTATATGTAGGGTTGCGTTCTAACCAAGGGGTTGGGGTTATCATAGAAAGAAGCAGATAAAGCTCTGCATGCTCTTTTATTTGAGATTGGATAAATATTGTCGCCTTTTCCGGGTCTAAACCGGAGGCAAGCCAGTCTATAAGCATATCCTGCGAATTTTTCAAAATATTTTCCGGCTTTTCGTATTCGCTTGTTAAGGCATGCCAATCCGCTACAAAATAGAACGCGTCATATTCGTTTTGCATTTTAATCCAATTTGTCAAAGCGCCGTGAAAATTTCCCAGATGTATGGAGCCGGTAGGTCTCATACCGCTTACTATTCTTTTTTTAGAAGACATACTATTATAATTCCTTTTGTTATTTTTTTATTATTAACCTTGTTAAATAACGAAGTTTTCCTTTTTTTTAATCTATTCGGAAGGCTTTCTATGCGTTTGCTCCGAAATAGGAGACGCTACGCAAAAAAAAAGCGGAAAGTCTCCTTTTTACCGCCGTATGGTTTTTTTATTTGGTTTTATATGTTTATATAATTTAAGTTGCAAGGTTATAAAAGCGGTTTTTTTATTCTTCGAAATGTTCCGCCTTATAAATAAAAATATCAGGTTTATCCTTAATCCAAGCATTTGGCGGAAGTCCCGCTTTTGCGCAAAGATGCGAAAGGAAATTTTTCGGCTCCGGAAGTTGATCCCATACTTGCGGCAAGAATGTGGCGCTTTTTATTCCTTTGCGCAAAATAACGCCGTATTTATTATGTTTTAATTTCGAGATTAAATCGTTTTCGTCTTTGTATATTAAGGGTTTTGGTTCCGTAAGAAGGCTTATTTCTATATTTGTTATATCCAATTCCTTTTTTGTTAAAGGAGCAAAGCGCGTATCTTTAAAGGCGGCGTTTATTGCGTTGCTTTTTACTCCTTCTATTATTGGAATATCCGAAACTATGTTGCCTATACATCCTCTCAGCCTGTTATTTATATGCAGGGTAACAAATGTTCCTGCTATTTTGTTAAAAGGAGGATGCTTTTTCAATTCGGCTTCAAGATTTTTATCCGGTTTATCTACGGTTTTTTCAAGTTGGCTTTCAATTGTTTCTCTTGCAAGTTTAAGCAGTAGTTTTTTTTTATTTTGTTCCGATTTTTCTTCGGCGTTTTCATAAAATGCAATAGCGCCGTATCCTACCACTTGATCTTTGTTTCCGGCGGTATCGCCGCTGTTTGAATAATGTAGAAATACGGGCGTCCAGTTGTTTTTTTTTGCAATTTCAATAAGGGTTAATATCGGAATTATTCCGCATGTATTATTTTGTCCTTTTATAAGTTGTTCGGAATTAAGGTCCAATATATTTTTTATGGTCTTTTTATCCTTTTTAACCGCTTGATCATAATCAAGGTAATGAGACAGATCCGCGCTTGCTACAATAAGGCTGTTTTTATCGGCTATTCGGTTGAGCGCCGGAGCATATTCAAGGATATTTCCGTTTCCCATAACTATCGGAATAAGCTTAAATTTTTTAAGGGCGGTTATAAGAAACGGAAGTATTACTTCCAAAGAATGCTCCGTTGTATCGGAGGCTTTTATGTATTGAAATATTTCGGAGTTATCAGTTAAGCTTTTTATTTTGTCCTTATTAAGCGGAATTTGTCCGAGCGGGGTTTGATAAGCGTCTGCCGAGCTTATCGAGCAGTTTTTAAAGCCTATTTTATGATCGGGACCCATTAGTATAACTTCGTCGAAGCTTTCCTTTTTTAAAAGAGACGCGGAATAAGCGGCGGTAAGTCCGGAATAGATATATCCGGCATGCGGAAATATTAAGGCTTTAAGCTTTTTGTTTGTCGGGAGATTCGGGGGATTTTGTTTTGTTTTGTTTATAAGATTTTTTATTGTTTCGACAAGTTTTTCTTTGTTTGCCGGATAAAAGCTTCCCGCATAAACCGCTTTTCTTATGTTGTTGGTTTCGGTTTTAGGTTTGTTAATCGTGTATGACATGATTGCTCCGTATTTTGCGGGAGACGTTTATGTTGTTTGCTTTGCTTTTATTTGTATCTTTAGATTTTCCGCCGCGTTTTGCTAACAGCGTAAAAACTCAAGCTCCGCTTTTAAACGATTTGCTCTATTTTACGCAAAACCAGCCGAAAATTGTTTTTTCGTCGATAAAAGCCGCTACGCAAAAAACTTTAAATCTATCCCCTCGCAATTATTTTTGTAGTTATTTATAACTGTCGCGTAACAAGGCGTAAAAATTTTTTAACCGTAGAAATATTAAGCTATTTCGGGTTTAAAAGTGATTAATATCTTTTTGAAATAAGGTTTTCTGTATTTACCCCTTTTAACATTCTTTTTAAAAAGCAACTTCAAAAAGCGGGGCATAGCAAAGTAGTTTGTTCGTTTGCAAGGCGATTTTTTTTTTTAACCGCAGGAATATATGTAATATTTCGAGGATTAAAAAAAAAATTCAACGTAACAAACGGGCAAACTACAAAGCTATACCCCGCTTTTTTTAATGTATTTATCTATCCGGTCTAACCCCTCGGCAATATTTTCAATGGAATTTGCGTAAGAAAAACGCAAGTAGCCTTCTCCGTTTTTGCCGAAGTCTATTCCCGGAGCTACGCCTACTTTAGCCTTATTGAGAATATCCAAAGCAAGAGCGTAAGAGTCGTTAGAGATATGTTTTGCGTTTACAAATATATAGAATGCTCCTTTAGGTTCTACGTTTATTCCAAAGCCGAGTTGTTTTAACCTGTTTATCATGTAAATTCTTCTTTTATTATATGTCGCCTTCATCTCCTCGGCATTTTGTTTTGCTTTTGTTAACGCGGCTACTCCTCCTTTTTGGATTGCCGAGTTTGCGCATATAAAAAGGTTTTGATTCAGTTTTTGCATAGGGCGAATATATTCTTCGGGCGCTATTATGTAGCCGAGTCTTAAGCCGGTCATAGCGTATAGTTTGGAAAATCCGTTTAAAATAAAGGCTTTTTTTGTAAATTCTAACATGGAGCGCTCTTTTTCTTCATAAACAAGTCCGTGATATATTTCATCCGATATTATGGGTATTTCAAGTTTTGCCAGCTCTTGCATTGTTTCTTTTTCAAGTAGCGCGCCCGTAGGGTTGGCGGGAGAATTTATTATTATCGCCTTTGTTTTGTCAGTTATTTTTTCCTTTAGGGTTTTTGACTTGTATTGAAAACCGTTTTTTTCGTAGATTTTTACGGTTATGGGCTTTCCCTTTAAAAATTTTATAAAGTTGGGATAGCAGGCATAATGCGGGTCCGATATTATAACTTCATCATTTTCTTTAATTAAAACGCCGAGTATTAAAAGCAGAGCCGGCGAGGTGCCCGATGTAACTATTATTTGATCCGGTCGGATGAATATGCCGTATTTATCGTTATATTGTTTTGTTATTTCTCGGCGTAGTTCGATTATGCCGAGACTGTTTGTATAGTGAGTGTCTCCTTGATTAAGCGCGTTAACTATCGCTTCGGATACCGGCTTTGGTATGTTAAAATCCGGCTCGCCCACTTCAAGATGTATTATGTTTGCTCCTTTTTTTTCCATTTGCTGGGCTTTTTCAAGAATTTCCATAACAAGAAAGGGGCTTATCGCGTCTGTTTTGTTTACGGACATTGTTTTGTTCCTATGTTTTAGGGATTGATTTTTGTTGAGTTGATAATATTTGAAGCGGGGTATGTCAAGGGTTTTAATAGTCTGTTTAACCCGAATAAGCGCTTATGAAGGTTGGCTTTATCTTGCTACGGTTTGCGATTTATATTCGCGCTAATGTCTATGCAAAATACGCCTACGAATAAGCCGGTTCTGTACGCTCTTTTAATGGCGGCATTGCGTAGAAAGCATAGAAAACAAGTAATTATTCATTCGGAAAAAAGCCATTTTACTTCTAACGCTTGGAAAACTTTTTGCAAAAATCATAATTTGGTTTTCAGTATGAGTAGAATCGGTAATTGTTTTATACTGCCTTTATTTTATATTTGCTTTTAATCTACTGCTAAGTTATTAATTTAATCGGTAAAAAAATATATAATCTAATAAAATAAGGATAAAAAGTGAACCCTTATAATCATAATTTTGCAGGAGCGAAATGGTGGAAATTCGATTTTCATACTCATACTCCGGCATCCGCAGATTACAGACAAAAAGATGAATCCTTAAAAAACATATCCTCGGAACAATGGCTTATAGATCATATGCAAGCCGAGATTGACTGCGTAGCGGTTACGGATCATAACTCGGGAGAATGGATTGATAAGCTAAAAAAGGCGTATCAACAATTAGAAGATTCGAATGCCCCTGATTTCAGACCTCTTTTTATATTCCCTGCGGTAGAAATAAGCGTTTCCGGCAATATCCATCTGCTTGCAATACTTGATACGGATAAAAACTCTTTGGATATATCAAACCTTCTCAGAGACTGCGGATATAAAGTTAAAGAAAGCGAAACCGAAATAGTAACCGAAAAATCGTTTATTGAAGTAGTAGAAGCAATAGATACTTTCGGAGGCATTCCCATACCTGCCCATGTAGATAAAAAACGGGGGTTATTTGAAAAAGTAGAAGGCGCTACATTAAAAGGGTTTCTTAACCTGCCGCAATTATACGCCTGCGAGTTGGAAGATGAAGATTATAAGTTTCCGGAATTATATAAATCGGAAAAAATAGACTGGGCTTTTGTGTCAGGCAGCGATTCTCATAAACCGGAAGAGGTTGGAAGAGCTTATACTTGGGTTAAAATGGGAACGCCCTGTTTGGAAGGTTTAAAACTTGCCTTAATGGACGGCGGAGATTTTTCTTTAATCCGCTCCGATAAATTTAACTCCGATTTTAATCCTAACGCTTATTCCGATTTTATCATTAAAAGCATCAAGATTGAAAAAGCCCGCTACTGCGGAAAGGACGAACCTCTTAATATAGAATTTAATCCTTGGCTTAACTGCATTATAGGAGGCAGAGGAACAGGCAAATCTACAATCATAGAGTTTTTAAGAATAGTTATGCGCAAAGAGCGGGAGCTTAAAGCGCTGAGCGAAAACTCCGAACCTTATAAAACCTTTGCAAACTTTAACCAAATAGGCGAAACAAGAGAAGATAAAGGAGCGCTGCGCGAAGATACTCAAGTAATAGCGAAATGCCTTCTTGATAACTCGAAATTCTCCGTTCAATGGGCAAATAACGGCTCGTTGCCCGCAATTATTCAAAAGGATGAAAACGGCAACTTTAACAAAAGCTCCGGCGAAGTTTCAAGCCGTTTTCCCATAAGAATTTACAGTCAAAAACAGATATTTGAAACGGCATCCAATCCTCAATCATTGTTAAATATTATTGATAAGGCTCCGGAAACGGAATATCGAAAATGGAAAGATGAACATAATCAAATATGCGCCTCTTATAAATTGCTAAAAGCGCAAATAAGAGAATTTGAAACAAGAATTAAAAAAGAAAATGAATTAAAAGGGAACCTTGAAGATATAAACAGAAAACTTTCTATATTCCAACAAAGCAAACATACTTCTCTTTTAAATCTATATAGAAAACAATATAATCAATACAATGAAATTGAAAGCTTTCTATCCTCTTTAACCGAAAACTATCAATCAATAAAAAATATTAACATAGAAGCCGCAAGCCCTAACTTGCCAATTTTTGACGATACGGATGAAATCAAACAAATTTTTGAAAATTATATAAAAAAGACAAAAGAGTTTAATAATAACCTGTCCGAATTAAAAATAAAATTTCATCAACTTATTCAAGAAGCGAGCCTATCTTTTAAAAAGACAAAATGGCAAAACGATTTTAACAAAACAATAGCCGATTTTAACGCTTTAAAGGAAAAACTAAAAGCGGAAGGGGTTGCAAATATTAATGAATACGGAAAATTTATACAAGCAAAGCAGATAACCGAAGCCGAAATACAAGAGATTGAAAATTTAAAAATAAAAAAAAAGACGGCTGAACAAGAGGCTGAATCTCTATTGAATAAGCTTACACAGCATCGCAAAAAGCTTACTGAACAAAGAAAAGAATTTATAAATAAAGTATTGAAAAATAATCACTTTATTACAATAAAGATAGAAGAGTGCGGATATAAAGAAAATCTTGAAAAATCTTTTAGAAATTTAATAAATTGCGAGACAAGATTTGAGACAATTATTGAAAAGCTTTTACCCGAATTACGAGACCCTAAACAGCGTTTTCAAAAGATTGCAGCCGTAAAAACAAATATAAAAAAATTAAAAAACGGAGAATCTATAAAAGGCATATCAGACGACATAAGATTTTTAAACCGTATTAAAAAGAATGTATCCGAAGAGATGATAGACGATATTGATTTATGGTATCCCGAAGATAAGATTAAGGTTTCTTATAAACGGGGAAAAAAATATGAACCTATAGAGCATGGATCTGCAGGTCAAAAAAACGCCTCTATTTTGGCTTTTCTTTTAGAATACGGCAAAGAGCCTATTATATTAGATCAGCCGGAAGATGATTTGGATAATCAATTGATATTTGATCTTATAGTAAAACAGATAAAAGAGAATAAAAAAAGACGCCAGATAATTATAGTAACTCATAACCCTAATATAGTTGTAAACGGGGATGCCGAAATGATTAATGTTTTGGATTTTAAAGAGGGACAATGCAAAACCGTTGCCGCAGGCTGCCTGCAGGAACAAAATATAAGAGATGAGATATGCCGCATTATGGAAGGCGGAAAAGTCGCATTTCAACAGCGTTTTAAAAGAATAAATATAGGTTAATTATGTTTGATACAAAAACCGAACTTTTGGAAAAAATTAATTTGAGCGAAGACTCCGAATTGGAACTTAAAAGAATTAGATTAAAAGGGGAAAAAATTGATATTACAAGAAGCAATATTGCAGACGAAATTGCCGCTTTTGCAAATACCGCAGACGGAGTAATTATATTCGGGGTTGACGATAAAACAAAATTAATAGAAGGAGTTCCTCCGCATAAATTAGACGAACTTGAAACAATAATAAGAGATATTGTAAACGATGCTATTAACCCGCCTGTTTCGGTTAAAATTATAAAAATGAATCTTCCTAATATAAACGGAGATTCGGTTCCTGTTTTAAAGGTTGATATTTCAAAAAGCCTATTTGTTCACGAAAGCCCCGGGGGATATTTGCTGCGCATAGGAAGTTCCAAAAGAAGAATGCAGCCCGAAGCTTTGGCAAGACTATTTCAACAAAGAAGCCAAACGCGAATAATCCGTTTTGACGAACAGCCTATTGCCAATACAAGCATATCCGATTTAAATAAAAATTTATTTGAAAAATTCTATTTTGAAACCAATGATTCTTTTGAAACAATTTGTAAAAAATTAAAAATTATCACAAAAGATGATGCAGGCTATAACCGTCTTACTGTTGCGGGAGTATTGCTTTGCGCGGATAACCCCGAAAAATTTATTGCCGATGCCTTTATAGAAGCGGTTGCATATAAGGGCGTAACAAGAGATGCCAATTATCAAAACGATGCAAAAAAAATTACGGGACCGTTAGATAAACAGATAATAGAGGCGGTTAAATTTGTAAAAGCTAATATGAAAATAAAAGCGATTAAAAACCCGGGGCGTATTGATAAGCCGCAGTTTAGCATAAGAGCGGTATTTGAAGCTATAGTAAACGCCGTTGCTCATCGAGATTATTCTATATTCGGCTCTAAAATTAGATTGTTCATTTTTGACGACAGACTCGAAATATATTCTCCCGGAACAATTCCAAACAGTATGACCATAGAAAGCCTTTCTTTGCGTCAATCTACAAGAAACGAACTTATAACAAGCCTGATTGCAAGATGTAAAATCGATATTACCGAAACAAAAAGGCAGTTTATGATGGAAAAACGAGGAGAAGGAGTTCCGATAATTATCTCCGAAAGCGAAAAACTATCCGGCAAAAAACCGATTTATCAATTAATTGATAATGCCGAATTATTATTGACTGTTTATAGCGGATAACAAAGTCGGGCTGATCGTAGCGTAACTCAAACTACGCCTGCCGTTCGGTTATGAGTTTATTATTTTTTTTTATTTCATAAGTTAAATAGGCGATAAAGCTTAACAAAGAGAAAGTCTTAAGAGAGTTTCTTTTAGTTCCGTAATCTAAATACTTATGATGTCCATGTATTATTCCATTTCTATTTGGAGCCTTATCTTTTTTTATTTGGCTTGCCTCTCTCTAATTCCAGCATCGTAATGATTTTTAACTGTTAATGGCTCCAATAATGGTTCCAATAAAAACTTACTAAACATATCTTTTTTATCAATCAAATTCTTAATTTTATTTTCAAGGTCATTTTTTGTAAATAAAAAATATTTGAAAGTTTCGCAACATATGCCATCAATCTGTGTAAAAAATAAAGGAATTGCAGCAATATAATTACCGTCAGTATGAAGTTGAAATGCTATTTTTAATATATGTTCGCGATTTGGACATAGTTCTAATATTTTTGCTGTAATATCTTTCCAGTTTTCTTCTAAATGTGATTTCCATTAGTTCGTTAATAGAACAAGGCGCTTTCCTTGGAGCATAGAAAAAAGTAAACCAATTTGGATACCATCCATTATCAGCCATTTCAACTAAAGCTCTTTTTCTGTTTGTTTTCCAACAATCGGCTGCTGTCTTTATTGCAGAGCCTATTTGTGTCATAAATTGTTGAATAATTCCATCTAATAAGGTTTCTTTAGGCTGCATTAACCGATGTCCTGTTTTTTCGATTTTTTTTGAAAATTTTTCTATTCCGTTCATAACAAGCAATTAAATTATTCCGTTTTTTGTAGCTAACGCTATTACATAAATTAGCGTCGTAAATTGGGTTTTGCTTCGCTTAACCCGACCTACGCCTAAAAATCTTTTCCAACGCCAAAAACAAGCAAAATGCAAAGCTAAACGGCAAACCGTAAAGTTATCAAAAACCAATTTTGCCGGATAACAAAGTAATTTGTTCGCTTTGCAAGGCGGATAATATTTTTTAACCGCAGGAATACTATTGTATTTCGAGAATTAAAAAATGTTATCCAACGCCAAAAATAAACAAATTGCAAAGCTAAACGGCAAAACGTAAAACTATCAAAAACCAGTTTTGTCGGATAACAAAGTAATTTGTTCGCTTTGCAAGGCGGATAATGTTTTTTAACCGCAGGAATACTATTGTATTTCGAGGATTAAAAAATGTTATCCAACGCCGCAAACGGGCAAATTACAAAGTTATCCGACAAAATTAAATGTTTCGGAGCATACCTCTCCAAACCCTCCCAAATTTTCGCATACCTCAATTCCGGCTTTTTTCATAGCCGCAATCTTACCCGTAGCTGTTCCGCTTCCGCCGCTTATTATAGCGCCCGCATGCCCCATTCGTCTTCCCGGAGGAGCCGTAAGCCCCGCAATAAACCCTACTACCGGTTTTGTTACGTAAGATTTTATAAACTCCGCCGCCTCTTCTTCGGCGCTTCCGCCTATTTCGCCTACCATAACAATGCCTTTGGTATCGGCGTCCTCTTGAAAAGCTTTTAAACAATCTATAAAATTTGTTCCGTTTACGGGGTCGCCGCCTATGCCTATGCAGGTTGTCTGCCCTATCTTTTGTTGCGTTAACTGATATACAACCTCGTAAGTTAAGGTTCCGGAACGGGATATTACGCCTATGGGACCTCCGGGCGTATGAATAGGAGCCGGCATAATGCCTATTTTACACTCTCCGGGGGTAATAATGCCCGGACAATTAGGACCTATTAAACGAGTATCTTTATCCTTTAAAAAGCCTTTTACCTTCATCATATCGGCTATGGGAATGCCTTCGGTAATGGCAATTATCATTTTAATTCCCGCGTCCGCCGCCTCCATTATTGCGTCTGCGGCAAACGGCGGAGGAACAAAAATAAGGCTGCAATTCGCTTTTTTATTTAATGCCGCGTCGGCTACGGTATTAAATACCGGTATATTATCAACCTCTTGTCCGCCTTTGCCCGGAGTAACTCCGGCAACAATGTTTGTTCCATAATTTACGCATTGGGCGGTATGAAAACGCCCTTCTTTTCCGGTAATGCCCTGAACTACAACTCTTGTATTTTTATCAACAAATATACTCATTTGTTTTTCCCCCATTTAAATTTTGTCGGATAACAAAGTAATTTGTCCGTTTGCGGCGTTGAAATTTTTTTTTAATCCTTGAAATACTCCATGTATTCCTCCGGTTAAAAAATTTTTCGCCTTGCAAACAAACAAATTACTTTGTTATCCGACAAAATTAATCATTTAATTAACAAATCAACGCCCAAAAATAAAAAACTCTATTTCAAGTAAAACAAAAAAATTCCCGTCATTCCAAGCGAAGCGAAAAACCCCCGTATTATTGCCTTTACCTTTATTATATTCATTCTTTTTTGCGCGGGAGATTTTAACGCTTAAAAACGATTTTTACCTTCTAACCAAACCGCAAATATATACGCAACGAAAAAAAGCGTTTTTATCCCGTTACAATAGCGCTCACCTTTTGAGCCGCGTCTTTAATATCTACGGCGGTAATAATAGCAAGACCGGAATCGGATAAGATTTTTCTTCCCTCCTCCACGTTGGTTCCTTCCATACGCACAACTACCGGAACGTTTATGTCGGTTTTTTTCGCCGCTTCAACAACCCCGGCGGCAAGAACGTCGCAGCGTAAAATGCCGCCGAATATATTTATTAATATTCCTTTTACTTTAGGATCCTTTAAAATAATCCTAAAGCCGTTTTCTATCATTACCGCGTCCGCGCCGCCGCCCGCGTCCAAAAAGTTTGCAGGCTCGGCTCCCGCCTGTTTTATAATATCCATAGTAGCCATAGCAAGCCCAGCGCCGTTTACCATGTTTCCTATATTTCCGTCTAAATTAATATAATTAACTCCGAATTTCGAGGCTTCAACCTCTAACGGATCTTCTTCGTCAATATCTCGATATTCCGCAATATCCTTATGCCTAAACAGAGCGTTATCGTCAAAATCCATTTTAGCGTCTAATGCAATTACCTTATTATCTTTTGTAATTACAAGCGGGTTAATCTCTACCAACGAGCAATCGTAATCTGCAAAAAGGTTATACAAACCTTTTAAAAGCGCAAAAAAGCCTTTAATGCAATCCGCCGAAATATTAAGCCCGAAAGCCGCCTTTCTTAAATGATAAGGCTGTATGCCCATTAAAGGATCCACATATATTTTAATGAGCTTTTCCGGAGTTTCTTCCGCTACCGTTTCTATATCCATTCCTCCGGCTTCGCTTGCTATTATAAGATTTTTTCCGGTCGCCCTATCCGGCAGAATACTTAAATACAATTCCTTTTCAATATTAAGCCCTTGTTCTACCAAAACTTTTTTAACAATTCGTCCTTCGGCTCCGGTTTGATGAGTTATCAAATTCATACCGATAATTTGCTTTGCAATTTTTTTTGCTTCGGCTTCGGAACCTGCAAGCTTTACTCCGCCCCCTTTTCCTCTGCCTCCGGCGTGAATCTGCGCCTTAATAACAACAGGATATTCGCTCAATTCTTTTGCCGATAAAATAGCCTCGTCCGGCGTAAATGCGACTCTTCCTTTGGGAACCGCTATATTATACTTCCGAAACAATTCTTTTGCCTGATATTCATGAATTTTCATATATATTTGTCTCCTTACTTATTTTTTACTTAAGCCCGATAGCATATTTTATTTTTTATTACAAAATATTTGATAAAACCTATATATCTTTAGGGTCTGTTGACAATTCATAAAGGTAGCCAAAGGAAAGCGCAAGCCAAAGCGAGCATAGCCTTGAAATTACGTTTCAATTTATCATATCTTGTCGCTATAGCTCGGAAATGTTTCAGCCTTGCAAAAATATTTTCCACAAGATGTCTATATTTATA
>JAFDMD010000065.1 GCA_019306185.1 Deltaproteobacteria bacterium | reverse complement strand
ATATCTTTTGAAAAAAAAAAAAGAATTGAAAACAACAACAATGTTAAGGTAATAACAGCCCCTCTATCCGATACCGGCAAAAAAGACTTAAAAGCCCTAATGAAAATATTAGGCAATATGAAAATTGCAAGCCTATTAATAGAAGGCGGAAGTCAAGTAATCGCCTCCGCTTTTTCAGCGAAAATAGCGGATAAAATCCGCTTTTTCTATGCTCCTAAAATATTATGCGGAAATAACGGCAACCCCATATGCGGCGGCAAAGGGGCTTTGTTGATAAAAAACAGCCTGAATATTAAAAATATAGAGATTGAAAAATTTGAAAACGACATACTTATAACCGGATATGTATAGCTTGATGCCCGCAAAATAATAATTGCATTATTTCAAAAAATAAAACAGGGATAAAGCTTGTATTTATCCGAACTATGATTAATATTATCAAAAATAATAACAGACCGGTTTGAATGGCTTTAAAATAAAAAATTGAACGCGAAAAACAGACAAACTATAGAATCATACAAATAACAACATTTCGGCGAATAATAAAGCGGTTTATTCGGCTTCAAGACGAATAAATTTATAACTGCGGGAATAGTTAACCTATTTTCAAGATTAACAAACTTATTCAACGCCGCAAACGAACAAATTACAAAGTTATCCGACAAACTTTAAAGATTAGAATGAAAATACTAACCGACAATTACAAAGAAATAATCATATGTCTATTTGCATTCTTTATACTATTTATATTTCCGGGAACCGTTCCGGGAGTCCATTTCGACGAATTATGGGTTCTTTTTAAAGCAAAAAATATATTCGAAGGCAAAACGCCTCCGCCTTTAAACGGAATGAATAGCTACACAGGCGCAATACAAATATATCTTATACTTCCGATAGTCGCTCTGTTCGGATTTACGGCTAAAACAATCAAAATAACAAACGCCTTTATCAATACCGCCTCAATTGCATTCTTAATATATGCGGTAAAAGCGCTCCATCCGAATAAAAAATATCATCTTCTATTCGGAGCCGCTACGGCGACGCTTCCGTTTTTTGTCTGCATGGGCAGATTTGCCGTAGAAATAACCGCCGTAAATCTTCTTTTAACCTCGGCGGGTTTTTTTTTCATAATAAAAGCTTTCAATAACCCAAAAACAACCAAGCCAATACTCCCTTTTTTAAGCGGCTTATCATTTGGCTTGGCAAGCTACAACCACCTAATAAGCATACTCCCCGTAGCGTCGTTCGGAATCTCTTTATTAATCTTCTATGGAAAAGACCTTCTTAAAAGTAGAATATTAAAATTTACATTATTAGGTTTTACTCTCGGCTTTGCTCCGAGAATAGCATCCTTAATACTCACAAAAGAGCCGACTATAAACAACTCGTTTATGCTTGTCGAAATCCTTAAAGACATACCCCATTTAATCCGAATATCGTTTGCCATGATAGATGGGCAGCTAATATTTCTACGTTTTACGGGAGAAAACCTAATACCGTTATTACCCTATTTATCCTCTACCCTCGCTATATTTTTATGGATAAGATTCTCGTTAATAAAAGAAAAAATAAATAAAACCGATAAAACAATCTTAACCGGCTTGTTTATAATGATAATTCTGCTTATTATTATATCGCCCCGTTTTTCCATCAGATACTTTTTAATACCAATGCTTTTTGTTCCTTATCTACTTACAAGACTTTCTTATTCGCTGCGAGAAAAAGGAAACGAGACTTTAAAAAAAGTATCCCTTATTTTAACATCCGTAGTAATTGCTTTAAACATATTTTATCTTACCGTAAACTACTTTGTAAGCTTCATAAAATCCGGCGGAAAAACAACCGAATTTCAGATAGGGGAAAGACTTGTGGAAACAAGCGCTCATTTTGTTTTAACAGATAGGCTATATAAAGAACTATTAGATAAACAGATAAAATTCATAGTGGGAGACGCCGCTATAATAATGCCTGTTTTTTATCATGATCCGGAAAAAAAAATAACCGGAGCGACCCCCTATCTTTTAGACAATCCGGATTCTCGTATGTTAGAAGATTCGAATATAATATTTTCGGAAAAGTCCGCGCAAATATACTATAATCCCGTTGACCTTCCGAACTCTATATATTACAAGCACAAAAAAAAAATATTAGCGTATAAAAGAGACTTCTCTTTTGATCCTAATTTTGCGGTTTTTGTGTCCCAAAAAATAACACAATAAATAAAAATAGAATACGGAAAAAATTTAGCTGCTTTTCGGAATCTTTTATGCTCATTTTTTTATTTAATATAACTATGTCAGACGCTATGGCTACCCTGACATGACGTTTTAATTATAAAAAAAAGGAGAATACAAATGGCATATACTAAACTGATATTGGAGAACCCAAAGACAGGGCATATTAAAGAAGCACCGGTTGGCTTTTCGTGGACTGTTTTATTTTTTGGTTTTTTCCCGCCTCTATTTCGAGGGGATTGGAAATGGACAATTATAATTTTCCTATTATCTTGTCTCACTATATGTTTCAGTAACTTAATCTTTATGTTTATTTATAACAAGCTTTATATAAAAGACTTAGTTGGCGCAGGCTTCAAAGTTAAATCGGTTGGCATGGGCGCTATTGATCAAATATCTCAAAAAGTTGGAATTAAGCTTTCAACGATAGAATCAACCTAATACGTCCGATAATTGCATACGTTCGGATAGCAAAATTGAAATAAGGGAAATAATCAAAAAATATGTTCACCGGAATAATAGAAGGAATAGGAAGCATTTCGAAAATAATAAAAAAAGGCGGCGGCATGCTCGCCTCCGTAAATACCGATATTTCGCTTACATCCGTTAAAATAGGCGACAGCATAGCCGTAAACGGCGTATGTCTAACCGCTTCGGCAATAAAAGAAAAAAGCTTCCAAGCCTACGTCTCGCCGGAAACCCGCCAAAAAACCACCTTCGGCGAAATAATGCCCGGAACCCCCGTAAACATAGAAAGAGCTTTAAGACTATCCGACAGATTAAACGGACACATAGTGTCCGGACATATAGACGACACTGCAATATTAAACAAAAAAGAGCAAAAAGACGACGCCATAATATTAACATTTAGCGTCGGCAAAGAAATCACAAAATACATAATAAAAAAAGGATCCGTTGCAATAGACGGAATAAGCCTTACTATAAACAACTGCTCAAATAATTCTTTTGACGTAAGCATAATACCGCATACGGCTCAAGAAACGACATTACAATATAAAAAACAAGGGGATAAAGTAAATATAGAAACCGATATAATAGGTAAATATATAAATAAACTTATAACCGGAACAAATTCCGATAATACAAAATCCGACATAACAATGAATTTTCTATCCGAAACAGGATTCTTAAATACATAATCAAAAGGAGTTCTTTAACAATGCCCAAATTAACAATCGAAGAGGCTATTGCCGATATAAAAGAAGGAAAAATAGTTATACTCGTTGACGACGAAGATCGGGAAAACGAAGGAGACCTTACAATAGCCGCGGAAAAAACAACCCCCGAAATCATCAACTTCATGGCTAAATATGCCAGAGGTTTAATATGCCTTTCATTAACAGGGGAAAAAGCGGACGAATTACAGCTTCCGATGATGGTAAGCAACAATACCTCGCCTTTTGAAACCGGATTTACCGTTTCAATAGAAGCAAAAGAGGGCGTAACCACCGGAATATCCGCGGCAGACAGAGCCGCCACAGTGTTAACCGCCATAAAAAAAGATGCGAAACCGACCGATCTTACAAGACCCGGACACATATTCCCTCTGCGCGCAAAAGACGGCGGCGTAATAGTAAGAACCGGACAAACCGAAGGCTCCGTAGATCTTGCGAGACTTGCCGGGCTTACCCCGTCCGGAGTAATATGCGAAATAATGAACGACGACGGAACTATGGCAAGAATGCCCTCTTTGAAAAAATTCAGCGAAGAACATAACATAGGAATATGCACTATAGCAGACCTTATAGCCTATAGAATGAAAACCGAATCCTTTGTATATAAAGCCGTAACCACCTCCATACCTACAAGCCATGCCGGAAAATTCAAAATAATTGTTTATGAAAACATAATAGACGATTATCAGCATATTGCTCTTGTAAAAGGAGAAATCAACCCGGATAAACCAATACTTGTAAGAGTCCATTCCGAATGCCTTACCGGAGACATATTCCATTCAATGCGCTGCGACTGCGGCGAGCAGCTTGAAAATGCAATGCAGATGGTAAACGAAGAGGAATGCGGAGTCATATTATACATTCGTCAGGAAGGAAGAGGAATAGGCTTGGTCAACAAATTAAAAGCCTATGTATTACAAGACGGAGGAATGGATACCGTAGAGGCTAACAACAAACTCGGCTTTAAAGCCGATATAAGAGATTACGGCATAGGGGCTCAGGTTTTGGCTGATCTCGGCATAAAAAAAATGAGACTTATAACCAACAACCCCAAAAAAATGGTAGGACTTCAAGGTTATGGGTTAAGCGTAGAAGAGCTTATTCCTATTGAAATCCCGCCAAATAAATACAACAAAAATTATCTTGAATGTAAAAAATTAAAAATGGGACACATGTTAAACATAAATGCGAATCCTTAAAAGGAGAAAAAAATGCCGAAAACAATAGAAGGAAACCTGAATGCCGAAGGGAAAAAATTTGCCATAATATCAAGCCGCTTCAACAACTTTATTTCGGATAGATTAATCGAAGGAGCAATAGATGCGCTTATAAGAAGCGGAGCGTCGGATAAAGATATAGCCGTAGTAAAAGTTCCCGGAGCTTTTGAAATACCGCTTATAGCAAAAAAAGCGGTAAAAATAAAAAAATATGACGCTATAATATGTCTCGGAGCCGTGATAAAAGGGGCGACTCCCCACTTTGACTATGTAAGCGCCGAAGTTTCAAAAGGAATAGCATCAGTGGGACTTGAAGCCGACATACCCGTAATATTCGGAGTTATCACTACGGATACAATAGAACAGGCAATAGAACGCGCCGGAACAAAAGCCGGAAATAAAGGATGGAGCGCCGCTATAGCCGCCATTGAAACGGCAAACCTACTGGAGAAAATTTAAAACAAATGGGACAAAGACGAAAAGATAGGCAGCTAGCTTTACAGCTTCTTTTTTCCATAGACATAAATCCTACGCCGATTAAAAAAGCAATAGACAATTTTATGCTATACTTTGCAAATTCGGAACCAACCGATTTTTTTTTACAAATAGTTAACGGCGTTTCCAATTCATATTCCGAAATAAACGACTTAATAAAAAAAGCCTCGAAAAACTGGACAATAAACCGAATGTCCGTAATAGACAGAAATATTTTAAGAATGGGCATATACGAGCTTATATATTGCGAAGATATACCCGCAAAAGTTACCATAAACGAAGCGATAGATATAAGCAAAAAATTCGGAACCAAAGACTCCGGCGCCTTTATAAACGGTATATTAGACAAAATAAATAAAGAAAAAAACAATACGGAACAACCAGACAATTAAATTGCAAACAAAAATATAAAAACAAGCCGGTTTAATCGACAGACTAATGAGATCCTTTACTAAAAAAGTATAATAACAAAGGCTCAAAGGATAAGAGCAGAAGGCAATAATAAAGGAATTTTTCGCTTCGCTTGACAAGACGAAAAAATTTTTATCTGTTATTTTAACACAAGTTGTTTTTGCTTGTCATTTCGACGAGCAAAGCGAGGAGAAATCCCTTAATAAAAAGCAGCGAAGACTAAACAAAAACTTTAAACAACTAAAACAGAATAATTAATCCTTTAATAAAATGCGTATAGAATAATATAAATTTGACGGATAACAAAACAGTTTGTTCCTTTGCAAGGCGAAAAAAAATTTAACCGCAGGAATACATATAATATTTCGAGAGTTAATTTTTTTTTTCAACGCCGCAAACGGGCAAACTGCAAAGTTATCCGCCAAACTTCAATAGGAGGAAATAATGACGACCCTTAAACATCTTGCCGTAGGACCCCTAATGGCAAACTGCTTTATTCTCGGATGCGAAGAAACAAAAAAGGCTATGGTTATAGACCCGGGAGACGACGTAAAAGAGATACTAATTGCCCTTGCCAACGAAAGCCTTAAATTGGAATACATATTAAACACGCACGGACATTTTGATCATGCCGGCGGAAACAACCAGCTTAAAAACGCCACCGGAGCCAAAATAATGATACATAAACAGGACGCTCCGTTTCTTAACGTTATATCCGCAAAAGCAAAAACGTTCGGATTAAACGTAGCCAACTCGCCCGAAGCGGATAAATACATAGAAGACGGAGACATCATTACCTGCGGAACAATCAAGGCAAAAGCGCTACATACGCCCGGACACAGCCCCGGAGGCTTATCATTTGTCATAGACAACATGCTTTTTGTGGGAGACACCCTTTTTGACGGCTCAATAGGCAGAACCGACTTTGACGGCGGAGATTACAATACATTAATAAAAAGCATACAGAATAAACTCTTTTCATATGACGACGATACAAAAGTATATACAGGGCACGGCCCCGCCACTACAATAGGCAAAGAAAAGCGTTATAATCCCTTTTGCAAAATAAAATAACGCCTATTATATATTGCCGAATATAAAATAATTTTTTTGATAGCGGCTCTTGCGTCTATGAAACAATTTTCGACTAATTTCACGTTAAGACAAAAACCCGAGACGGCAAGCAAAAAAAGGTAAAATATTTGCAAGGAATTAGTATTAATTTTAATATTTTCTTACAAATTTTAAGAAAAAACTCATTATTAAAAAAAATTTAATCGCAAAAAAATTTGTACAAAGGACCAAAGGATAAGATCAGAAGACGTTAACAAAGGGATTTCTCCTCGTTTTACTCGTCGAAATGACAAACAAAAACAACGCTCGACGAAGAAACAACGGGGAAATAATTAAAAAATTTCTTGCTTTGCTCGAAATGACAAACTTTTTATTCCGGACGAACATTTTTTCAACCTGTTCTTTGGACAAACGTTATCTTTGCCTGTCATTTCGACGATTAAAACGAGGAGAAATCCCTTAATAAAAAGCTATAAATAATAGATATTGGCAAAACAGTTTAAGTTTAAAATGTAGATTTTTCAGCGCCGACTAATTAACCGAACGGCTCATTTTTTACGCTTTTTATTAACTTTTCCGGCATCGACTACTTAAAAAAACTATCCGTAAAAAAAATAATTTAAATTAGGATGCATAACAAAAAGTTATCCGCCTAAATTCAAATAACCAACAAAGGAGAAAAAAGAGCAATGTTAAAAAAAGCTTACATACCGTATCAAGGCTATTACAGCTCCCCCTTTGCCCGATGGCAGGGAAGCTTTGCAAACCAAAACTCCATAATACTCGGCGCGGAAACCTCAAAAAATTGGCTTAATCATAAAAAAATAGACCCTAATATATTCGAATACTTCATACTTGGAATAACCGTAGGACAACCCGCTCTATTTTACGGCAGTCCATGGGCGGCGGCAATGACCGGCGCTGAAAACATACCCGGCGTTCTCCTAAGCCAAGCCTGCTCCACATCCACTACATGTCTGTTTCAAGCGGCGACAGGAATTGAAACCGAAGCTTACGAAAATGCCTATGTCTTAATGACCGACAGATGCTCAAACGGACCCCACACAATATGGCCAAACCCCAAAGGACCCGGCGGGCAAGTTATATCGGAAAACTGGGTTATGGATCATTTTGGACGCGACCCATGGGCGGGCAAAGCAATGATCAACACGGCGGAAAACGTAGCAAAAGAAGCCGGAATAAAAAGAGAAGAATGCGAACTTTTAACATTAAGAAGAAACGAGCAGTATCAAGACGCCCTTGCTAATGACAGAGAATTTCAAAAAAAATACATGTTCGGCGTTCAAATCCCCATATCCAAGAAAAAAAGCGTTACAATAAAAAAGGACGAAGGAGTTATGGAAACAACGCCGGAAGGACTCCAAAAACTAAAACCGGTTATGCCGGAAGGAGTTCATACATTCGGCTCGCAAACCCATCCGGCAGACGGAAATTGCGCCTTAATAGTCGCTACAAAAGAAAAAGCCGAAGAATTAAGCGCCGATAAAAAAATAAGCATACGCATAATATCTTACGGATACTCCAGAGCAAAAAAAGGATTTATGGCAAAAGCGGTAGTTCCCGCAGCTCAGATGGCGTTAAAAAAAGCGGGACTCGACATAAACGACATAAAAGTTATAAAAACCCACAATCCTTTTGCGGTCAACGACATATACATGGCAAAAAAGCTTAATATAGACCCGAATAAATTCAATAATTACGGTTCTTCCCTTATATTCGGACATCCGCAAGCGCCTACCGCGGGACGTTTAATCATAGAAGGCATAGAAGAGACAGTCATGCTCGGAGGCGGATACATGCTATTTACCGGATGCGCCGCGGGAGATACCGGAGCCGCAATAATTTTAAAAATAGACAATTAGAACAACTCGTTATCATATTCGTCTTGACAGCCCGAAACAGAAAAAAACACAAAGGAGTTGTCCGAAGTTTTTTGCAAAACGCCTCTTGTTAACCAAAAAATAATTTCAGACAAATTTTACGCTGTTCGGACAACTCCGAAGCAAATACCAACAAAGGACGATAAACCCGACAATTAAAACAACAAAGGAAATTACCGCGAATAACAAAACAGTTTATTCGGTTGCAAAGCGAAAACCGGACAAACTACGCTGTTATCCGCCGAAATATAAAAAATATGACAGGCCTAAAAAATCTTTTAACCCTTGAGCCGGATAAAATATCCTTAAAAAAATTTATTATACTAATAATAACCGCATACATCTTTGCGGTAGCCGTTAGATTCATATGGGTTTATCAATATCATGACCAACCCAACATAAAATGGAATAACCAAATAATAATAAACAACTCGGACGGATACTATTATGCAGAAGGAGCAAGGGACATACTTGCAGGAGGAATACATCGGGAAAATGACAACTCCCCGATCCGTTCCGCCCCGTCCGTATTGACGGCGTACGCGACAAAAATACTCCCCTTTTCCTTTGAAACCGTCATACTATACATGTCCGCTTTTCTCGGCTCCCTTATAGTCATTCCGATACTGCTAATAGGCAGGAGATTCAGTCAAAACAGTCTCGGTTTTATAGCGGCTATATTGGCAAGCGTAACCGTAAGCTATTACAACCGCACAATGACCGGATACTACGATACCGACATGCTTGCCATAGTTCTGCCCATGTTCGTACTTGCCTCCTTACTAATCGGGCTAAAAGACAACAAAGAAACAAACCTTTTAATAACCGGACTTACAACAATAATATATCAGCTGTGGTATCCGGAAGGCTATTCAATCATATTTGCTACGGCAGGCATCCTATTTTTATACTCTCTGATAAAAGAGCCGAAAAAAGCTTACAACTACAAACTAATAACATTTATGCTAATAGGAATCGCCGGAATTCCGCTTTTTTTAAAAGCCGCAATCTATATACTTTTATTCGCTTTTTTTATTCGCTTTAAAAACAGATACGACAAATACCTAATATTCATCCTGCCGGCGGCCGGAATTACCCTCCTATTATTTACCAAAGGGCTTGCGCCCGTAATATCCAACATAAAAGTTTACATACTGCGAGAAAAAATAACCTCCGCTTTAACCGATAACTTTTCGCTCAGTTTTTTCAACGTAAAACAAACCGTACAGGAGGCAAGAAAAATACCCTTTGATATGTTTGCGCGCCGCATAAGCGGACATTCCATGCCATTCGTTATATCGACTCTCGGATACTTACTTATGATCATTCGCTATCCCGCTATGGCGCTTGCTCTGCCTTTAATCGGAATCGGGTTTATCTCCTTAAAAGGAGGATTAAGATTTACCATATATGCAGTTCCGGTAAATGCTTTGGGTTTTGCTTATGCATCCTGCCTTGCCGCAAAGTTTGCCTATTCCTTTAAAAAAGTAAAACATATAAAATCGGCGCTTCTAATCATAATTACCGCGCTCGCTCTATACCCCAACATAATACACATAATAAATTATAAAAAAATGCCGGTAGTAACAACAATAGAAGCCGCCGCATTAGAAAAACTTAAAAAAATCGCAAACAGAAACGATTACGTTATAAGCTGGTGGGATTTCGGTTATACCATCCGTTATTACAGCGATGTAAAAACGCTCGGAGACGGCGGCAGGCAAAGCGGAAATACAAATTTCCCCTTAAGCTTTATTTTAACCGAAAACCAAACCGCCGCCGCAAACATGGCAAGAATAGCTACCCGATATAACGGCATAATAGAAGACGCTATGAAAGATTACAACTTTACCGACGCCAACAACCTTTTAAAAGCCCTAAAAACAGACCGATTAACTTTGCCTGAAAAAGAAGAAGATATATATATATACCTTCCCTTTAGAATTATTAGAAACCAAATACTTACTACAATACGCGCGTTTTGCAACATAGACATAATGACCGGCAGACATTATAAAATGCCCCTATTATATCAAGTAAAACGATTTAAGGAAAATCAAGACGCCATCATTATGGGCAACGGATTTAAACTATTTAAAAAAACAGGAGAAATAGAAAAAAACGGGAAAAAATTTGAATTAAATTCCTTAATAATAACAGGATACAATAAAAAAAAAGAATTCGGCAAACGTATAATAGAATACAATCCAATGTCCGACCTATACATAATATATATGCAAAGCTACGGAGAGCTACTACTTATGGATAAACAGTTTTACGATTCCTTATTTATTCGTCTGTTTGTATTGGAAGATTACGATAAAACTCTGTTCGAGCCCGTAAGCATCGACCCTTGGACAAAAATATACAAACTAAAAAAATGACTACCCCGCAATATAAAAAAGCCGGCGTTGACATAGATAAAGCGGACAAATTTGTCCGAAGCATAAACATAAAAAGCCCCGGGATATTTCCGATAAACTCAACCTCCGCTCTTATAAGCTCAACCGACGGAGTAGGCACAAAAATACAAACCGCTCAAATGGCGGAAAAACACGACACAATAGGTATAGACCTCGTAGCAATGTGCGTAAACGACATTATAAGATACGGAGCGACTCCGCTTATTTTTTTAAACTATATATCCGCAAACCGCCTTAACATTAAAATAGCAAATCAAATAATAAAAGGAATAAAACAGGGATGTAAAGAAGCCGAAACAACCCTAACCGGCGGAGAAACCGCGGAGATGCCAAACCATTACAAAAACAACGGCTACGACCTTGCGGGATTTGCCGCGGGAATAGCAGAAAAAACCACAATAATAGACGGTTCGCGCATAAAAGCCGGGGATAAAATAATAGGGCTGCCCTCTTCGGGACTTCACAGCAACGGATATGCTTTGGCAAGAAAAATATGCTTTGACCTTCTTAAATTAAAAATAGACTCGTACGTTCCGGAACTATCCAAAACCATTGGCGAAGAAATGCTTATCCCTACAAAAATATATGTTAACATATTGAAAAAAATACTTAAAAAAAATAAAATAAACGGATGCGCTCATATTACCGGCGGCGGAATAATAAGAAACCTTTCCGAAATCATCCCCGATAAATATAAAGCCGTAATAGAAATAAAAAAGTGGGAAACGCCTCCCATATTCAACTACTTAAAAAAAAACGGCAAAATAAAAAGTCAAGAAATGCTAAACGTTTTTAACAACGGAATAGGATTTATATTAATAGTCGATAAAAATAAACTTGACGATATACTTACAACCATTTATAAAAATAAAGAAAACGCTTATTTGATAGGAAAAATATCAAATAGAAAAAATCGGGAAAACGCCTGCATAGTTATATAAAGGCGCATTCCGCAAAAAAATAACAAATACTTACGCAACAGACTTGAAAACAGACGCTAAACCAACGCGCACACGAAGAACCGGACATGAAAAGAAAAAAACCATACCATACCTTTTTGCTCGTCAAAACCTTTTATACAAAACTTTTTTACTACGAACAACCAATTCAAAATCCGAATAAGCTCGAGAAAAAAATATAATATCGTTTAATATTTTGTTTCTTGTAAAATTCCGTTCGGATAACAAAACCTCTTATTCGTTTCCGCCGCATATTATGCGCTTATAGAATTAAAATATAAGAAATAATATGTAAAATTAAAAAAGACCGCAAAGTATTAAACCGTAAAAAGGAATCCCGCTTGCTATGAAAAAAAAAATAATAAAATATTTATCGGTTATACTTATTCTTTTTATATCGGAACTTTTCACAGTTCAGCCTTTATATGCGATATATTATGAAAATAATAAAACGACGATATTCGCGGACGAGAATAAAACAAGGACATGGACAATGGGGTTACAGCTCGAATACGACGGCATAGAAGACGACTTCTATGAAGGTAAAGCTTACGACTCCGTCTATGTCAACACCGAAACGGGCGAAATGTTATACATACCAGACAGATGGACTCATGGGGCAACATTCTTAAAGTGGCATAACAATACCATCTTCATAAACAAAGGCTACGTTGCTCAACCGGACTATGTAATGTCTGTGGAAAATTTCATATTTCTCATTCTTTCTGGTTACTTTAGCGGCGATGATAGGTATGATGTGTGGAATGAGCAGCTTCGTACTATGACATTGCTAAATGAAACGTCCGGCAGAATCGAATCCAACACGTCGGCATTTCTACTCCGAACGGAACTTCTAGGGCATTATAACATAATAAACAAAGGCGAAATGATATATAGAGCGACACAACGATATGCCGATACGTTTAACCCTCAAGTTGCCTCTTACTTTGACACCGGGCTCCCGCACCGCTGCTTCTTGTTTGATGATCGTAGCATAGTCAACGTACACAATACAGGCTATATAAGTATAAATAATAGCGAAGAATGGAGAACCGACGATCTGGAAGAATCCCTTGTCAATAAAAAGAATATGAAATATATGACTCTAATTTCGGGAATACTATCGCACGAGGCCATAACGTCTATTACAAACGAAAATGTTTTTATAATAGACGACGTTTACGCCGGCATACATGCTTATAACTACCGCGGAGAATATGATTTCGACGTTAAGAAGCGCTTCAATAAGAATGTGAAATTGCCGGATTTTAATACCTACTCCGGCATAACAATTAATAATAAGGCAGGGGGGGATTTTAACATAAGGACATTCACTACTTCCTATGAAGATCTTATAACGTTTTACCAGTTAGAATCTCACCCGTGGTATCTGTATCCCGCAGGAGTAGACGGCGGACTATTCCAGTACGACTTAACTTTAAACCCGGGATTCCGCCATTCCGAAGAAGCTGAAGAATATTGTGATGCTGTACGTACAGGGGGGCAATACCGCCCGCGCAACTTTAGGGAATTTAACTCCGGCATCTTTATTGATAATGCCAAGTTATATTTTACAAACGAAGGAAATTTCACCATAACCAGCTATAATGCAGGCATAAAATTT
>JAFDMD010000064.1 GCA_019306185.1 Deltaproteobacteria bacterium | reverse complement strand
CTACGGGTCAAACTACCCAATCAATACTTTCCCATCCCTTGATTGATTTTGTCTCAATCCCCTATACTACGGGTCAAACCTAATACAAACACTCTTGAAAGTGTAAAGGTAGCTGGTCTCAATCCCCTATACTACGGGTCAAACAGAACGACTTCGGCAAATGCGTAATTCCTCTTGACAGTCTCAATCCCCTATACTACGGGTCAAACTATAACAAATCCTACACTTAAAACGTATATAGAATAGTCTCAATCCCCTATACTACGGGTCAAACCCATCGCCCACTTCCATTCAATACCGGCAAAACCGCGTTCCGCCCACATTAAGAGGCGTTTTCCTCATTATGCTCGCTAATAAAAATCGGTTGTCCATGCTCGCGAATTGCAGGGTCTTTAATAATCCCTTGCTCCTGAGTTCCTACAACATATATGGAAGACGCGCCTGCTTGCTCCGCCGCCTGAAACATTCCTATAGACATAGGAACCTTGCCTCCGGTAGTATCAACAAATATCTCGGAAAGATCAAGCCCTTTTCGGATATATCTGCGCATACATCTTTTTGCTTTTATCTGCGCGTCTTCAACCTTATCCGGCGTAGCCAACATATAAGACGGATCCTCCGCGTTATCTATATCCGGAAAAAATTCTATTTTATCCGAAAATTCTTTTATAAGGCTTTTTGCCGCGTCTCTACTCTGTTCCGTATATATCAAAGAAACATAAGCGGGCTTTAAATGCCTTATTATCCATTCCGGTTGCTCTTTGCGGCTTACCGGTATTATAGCCGCCTTAAACCTTTCTGCCGGAACCTCAAACGGCTCCCCCGCGCCGACAAATTCCGGCTTTGTTTTCCATTTTTTTATATATTTCATTACGTCATCTTTTTTCCAAACCCCTAATATAACCGTAAACAAAGCCGAAAAATTCATAAGATAACCAGCCACAGTATCAGCCGACCCAATATGCTCGGGCAGGGATTCGGAAATATTGCCGAAAACAAAATATATCGTTAAACAAAACGCCAAAGTAAAAAGAGACGGAATTAAAAACTTTTTCATAATTTCTTCTCCTTTAATTTAATCAAACCAACCGATTAATCGCGGCATAAAATAGATTATAATCAAATATCTACTTGCAAACTATAACCTCCGCGAAGATCATAAGCTATAGGTTTTTTAGTATTCGTATCTACATATTGCGTTAAAACGCCCTTATTAAAAGTTGCGGAGGCGGCGGCTATGCTTGTAGGCTTCTGCCCGCCGGTAATATCTATTGCAGTATGCTTATAAGAATATTTTTTCTTTTTAAATTCGGACAAAATAAAATCATAACATTTTATTAATTGGTCAAAGTCGTTAAAATCAAATCCGTCCGAGCCGTTAAAATTAAATCCGTCATATTCCTTTATATCTTTTGGCGGCTTCAATAATTCAAACGAATCATCAGACTTTTGCCCCGCGACAAAAAACTTAATATTATTCAATTCATTATATTTTTTACAAATATAACAAAAATCTTGAACCTGACCTATCGAACCTTCTTTTTTAGAACAAACCAAAGTAACGGCTTTTAAACTCTTTTTATGATGATTAATTGCAATAAGCGGCATCTCCCAACTCCATATTTTACCATCTTGCTTCTTTATTTTATTCTCTTTTAATAGTTTATTCAAAAACGCCTTAAAATTATCGCATTGATAATTTTTATATTTCTTTGTCAAATCCTCATCCGCCATGGAAAGAATTAATACCAAATGCTTTACCCTATTATGATTTTTTACTTTCGATCTGTTATACGGGCTTATAAATTTATATCTGTTCCTATAAATAAGGATATATAATAGACCTGCGCCGAATATTATACAGCAGGCTCGAATATTATAAAAATCCCCTTTTAAAAAAAATATATTATAAAGCTCGTCCCCCGCCCAAGAAACCATAATCATAAAAAAGAGGGGAAGCGCCAATATTGCGAATTTTTTAAATGACAATATAACCTCCTTATATATACTCAATGATGCAAAGCGAAACTGTTTTGCCTACGCCTGATAAAGTTGAATAAATCAACCTGTTATTTACCGATTTTATTAAGGGATTTCTCCTCGCTTTGCTCGTCGAAATGACAGGCAAAAATAATATCCGCCAAAATAATATATTCTTATTACTGTAAATTAATTGTAAAAAAATGCCGTAAAGAATACTTAAGCAAGGCTATGTCCGAAGTTTATTTGCGCAGCGGCTCTTGCAGTCGAGGAAACAATTTTCGGCTGGTTTTGCGTTAAGACAAAGCAAACTGTTTGAAACTTGCGCAAAGCGCAAGTTGAGTTTTTGCTTTGTTAGTAAAACCAAGCCGAAAATCCGAGACGGCAAGCAAAAGCGGAGCAAACAAACTCGGACATAGCCGAATTGAATTAGCCAAATTAAATTATCGGGTAATTAACCGAACGGCTTATTTTTTCAGCTTTTTATTAACTTTTTTCGCATCGATTATATTAGGCTTCAATTTCAAGTATCTCTTTTACCTTATTGATTCGCCCTCTTCGCTTATTACTCTTCTTCAGCCTTTTATCCCATATGCCTTCCTGCTCATAATAATCTTTTAAAGCCTTTGCCGCCTCTATTTTATCCGCCTTGTCAACCTTATCATCAAGCAAAAAAGAATAAATTTCGTACTCCTTTTGCTGTTTTTGCCCGCTATACCGCTCATTTATAAAAGAACAAATCATTTTTGCCTGATCGGACATATTTGCAAGCTTCTCCTCTTTCAGCCTCTTTTTTTCCATAGCCGATTTTTTTGCCTCTTCGTTTCTTTTTATGCGATCCTCCGTCTCCTTTTTTTGAGCGGTTATAAATTCTTCCCTCTCTTTTTTAAGCGCTTCCGCTTCCTCTTTTGTCAAAAATTTTATTTTTGCCCAGCCTAAAGGCTTGCCTAAAGAGGATATCCAATTGGTAAGCTGGCAATCCAAAATTTCATCTAACTGTGGTATTTTTACTTTTCTATATTCTCTAAAATGGTCGTCTCCACCTGCGGTAGTTTTTGAAATTGCGCCGCCATGTTTTCCTAATTTTATATAGCATTCGTTATTTTGGTTAAAATCAAGTCCTTTTTTATGCCATTTGCGATAATTTCCCCGCCTGTTTAAATCTTTTATGCTTTCAACATTTTTGTCGGCAAATTCTTTTTTCTCTTTTGCAAACAATTTTTCATAATATTCTTTTAATATTTTCTCTATTCGCTCTTTATTCAAATTGTTTTGAAAATATTTTTTAACAAGCTTTGCAAATTCCGTATTCGCGTCCGTTTCCAATTTATCTATAAGGCTTAAATCTATCTCTCCGTAAAAAAGGGTCTCCTCAACGCAAAGTTCCAACATATTAGGTATGGGGTTTTCTCCCTTCTTTGTAAGATTCAACGGCTTGTCTATTATGGTTTTGCCTTTAACAAACATAAAATCGCTTACCTTTATACATCTAAAAGGGTCATTTTGCATTGCGTCTTTTTGTTCGGTATTAATAAAATCGCAGTTAAAATTTTCCCGCCTTAATTTCTGTGCCCAACTTTTACTATTCTCTTTTAAAAATTCATAATTAAAAGCTGTTCTTATTACTCCTTTAAGGGTAGAGCCGGGTATGTAAGGAAGCATATTAAAGGCTTCTTTTATATGTTTGGAAATCGGATGGTTATCAATACCGGTTGTTTTTGCGCGAAAATTTTCCATAAGATCGTCAGTAACCGAAACTTCGCCTGTTTTAGCTATCTCTATATGCTTTTCCATCAAACTTTTTATTTTTAAATACTCTCCTTTTTCGGAAGCGGATATAAACTTTTTAAATTTTCCCTCTCCTTCTGCAAAAATCAGCTTGCTTATAGCGGTTTTATTAAAAAATATAAGCTCCTTTTTCTGCCCCGAAAAATAGTAATCCGTAAGATAATAATCTTCTCCGGATCCTATATGAACCGGAGTTATTATTTTTAAGCTGCAATAAATTTTTTTATTTTTATCCATTCTCCTTAACCCCCGAATCTTTCAATTTTATATAATAAGGAACCATACGCGCGTTATGGATATGCCCTTTATATTTTGGGTGAAAAAGCTTAAGATTGTCTCCGTAATTATAAGTCTCATTATCCTTTTTTAATCTAAATGTTGAACCCGCCTTATAAAATATAGCGGGCTTTTTTATATATTTGCCGGAAGTTGCAAGGTCTCCGCCATGTTTTGGAAATTTAGTAAATGTTTTTGCGTAATTTACCTTTAAATTGCCGGATAAAACAGCGGTTGATAAAGATATTATGCCGTTATAATCTTTTTTGGGGTCATTATTATTAAGCCCTTTTGGATCCTCTTCATATTCCGGAGTCTCAAATCTTCCTTTTCCGGTAGATTTATTCTTTCCAAAGCCGTTTATGCCTATAAACATTATAGCCTCTTTTATAAGCTTAATATTCAAACCGGAATCGTATAGCATATAAATATCTATAAGCCTTTTTTCCTCTTTTTTTTCAATGTCAAAAAAGCTTTCCAATACCCCGTATAATCCCCCTTTTATTTCTGTTGTTCCGGTATATCTGTTTATAGAATTTTTATATACTTTTTCGGAGATTAAAAAATCCTCTTTTTTATCTTCCGTATTATAATCTTTTTTATCCAATAATACTTTATCCGCCAAAGCTTCGGAAAAAATATTAGCGGCGATATCTTCCAATAAATCGGCGCTTATAAATTCCTTTTTTTTAAGCTCTTCTTTAATATAAGCCTCTTGTTCCCAATTACTTTTTTCCTTTATAATATTATTAAAATAATTCTCTTTTAAAGGTTTTAATATAGGATACGGAAGATAACCGGCAGGGAAACCGTCCGAAAATATTATAGAAGGCTGTTTATCTATAATATCGGCTTTTAGTTTTTCTTCGCCGTAAAGTTCCCTATATGTCCATGCAAACTGCCCGAAAAAAGTATCGGATTGTATTCGACTTACAAAAGAGGAGATCGGTTTAATTGTAATTTTTAAACTTTTCATTCTATTTGCCATCGTTTTCGCTCTCTTCACTTTTCGACTCCCATATAGGCTCCACGTTGAAATCTTTATCTTCAAATCTAAACTTTCCGTATCCTCGCGAGCCGGAGCCGCCCAAAGAATCCTTTTCAAGCATTTTTAAGCCTTTTTTTAAAAGCTTAAAAGCTTCCTCATCGGTTTTGCCCTCGTCGTCCTCCATATCAAAAATTTTAAAGATTACGGAAAAATCAAATTCGGCTCCTGCCGGAACCCTTTCTATATGTCTAAGCCCGCCATCTTTCGCTGTTCCCGTGCGCCTATTTATAACAACCTCTGTTTTATCTTCGGTTAACGCCCCTTGTTTAATAAGTTCTTTATAATTTTTCAAATTGCAATCTCTAAAACTTGCTCTTGTAGGTCCGCCTTTATAATCTGCCTTCTGATCTCCATTGCCGAATATTCTTAATATAAGATTAACGTTATCGCTTTTATCTGTTTCCTCTGTATCCTGCAATTTTTCTGAACTTAAAGGCTTGCCGTCTTCTCCTATCTGCCCTGTTTCCCATTCAAGCAGGGTTCTAACCTTTCCTTTAATAGAAGAACCGGGTATATAAGGATGCTTTGTTACGGGATTTTTTACTACCGGATTATCGACGCCGCCTATTCTTATTTCATCGTTGCCAGCGCCTATATGAAGCCCTGTTTCCAAAATAATTTTACTTTTTATCTCTTTTATTTCTATTAACTTCATAATTGATATCTCCTTTTATTATTGTTTTTCGATATGAACAACCGAATAGGCTATAACCGCCTCGAAAAAACTTACGAATATATTAAAATGCTTTAAGCTTTTATCAATATCTTCCAGTTTAACACCTTCCAAACAATACTTTATAAATTTAACAAAATTAGTTGTAACAGTAGGCGGATTCCTTTTTTGCGCATATTTAGCCTTTGCTATAAGCATTTTTATGTATGGGATTTGAATTTTAAATTTATCGGTCGGCGTTTCGTCATCTTTTAAATCTATTAAATTTTTAATCGACAAAACCTCGTTATAAAATCTTCTTATCTGTGTTCTACTATTATCAACCTCTTTTTCCTCGTCTTTATTTTTCCCCTGTTTTTTAGTTGTATAACTTTTTTTTTGTGGAATTTTAATAATTTCAGATGGCTTTAAAAAATCCTTTACAACCTCTTCCGCTTTATCCGAAAAAAGATCCGATTTTATGCATCCGGAATTTTTATCATAAAAATCGCAAAGTTCTTTTAATTTATTCGTTTGTTCGGTATCCGAATTAACCATTATGCCTCCTTATTCTATATATGGTTATAGATAATGGAATTCTCATTTTTTCCTTATAATTTTTTATTAATTCTACAATATTTTCACCCTCTGCAAAATTATCCAATCTATCCTTTAAAGCCTTCTGTTTATCGCCCCCGTAATTTCTTGCTATCAAATATTGTAGTCTTGGTTTCCATTTCGCGGCTTCCATTTTTTGCTCGAACGATTTTGAACAATCTTTAAAAGATACGCCCGCGTCATCTGCAAAATTTATAAGGTTATGTAAAAATCCATGCTTAAGTTTCTCCCCTTCTATCCCTTCATCGATAGTGATATTAAATGCTTCGGACAACTTGATAAGTTTATCAAATATGTCCCATTCAACCGTTATTCCAAATATATTTATTCTGTTTCTGCAATTTTCCCAATTTTCCCCTTTTTTCGCTTTCCTCAAAGCCTTTTCCGCCTCATCCGCAATATCCCTTATATTCATCATAGGCTTTGCAAGTATTATTCCGGCTGAAATTGTTATTTTTTTTGCCGCATATTTTTTTAAACTACAATTTATACAACCCGCCAATGCTATAATTTCATCCCATGCCCCTATTAAAAAAAGGTCGTCTCCGCCTGCAAATACAGTATAAACGCTTGAGCCTTTAATACTATTTTGCAGCCAACCGCAAAAAAAATAATCTATTGAACGAGAAAGCGCGCAACCCTTTAAAAAGCTGCTTTTATCTCCGAAACCTTTTGAAAAGATTTTGCCCAAATTATCTATATCCGCCTTTAATATTCCCAAATAACCGGAGCCTTTAAGCTTATCCGCCTCCTCTTCAAACTCAAAGGAATCCGCCGCAAGATGATCAAAGGGCTTAACCGCTCCGCCGTATTCTTCAATTTTGTCGCCTTCTCCATCAATCCTTTTATCTTCGCTTATGGTCGCGTAAGCCTTTTCGTCTCTTTTGCTTAATGGTTTGGGGAACGTGGGAGCGTAACCGCTTATTCTTTTTACGGCTATTCTTACATCTTTATCTTCCTCTCTTATTTTAAATACTATATCATCTTTGTTTTTTTCGGCTGGCTCGATATAATATCCATAATTTCCAAAAACTTTATCATCCTTTTCGGCGTTTCTTGTAAAATACAGCCTTACTTTTTTATTTGCCTCTTCTTTCTTTTCTAAAAGCTTCGCCCCTTCTCTTTTTGCCCTATTGCAATCTTTGCAGATTATAATGTTTTCAACCTCGTAGATATCCCCTTTATGCTTTCCGCATATTTGGCATAAACAATTTTGCGCATCTTCAATCGGATAATTTTCAAATTCTGGTACATCTATTACAGGGCGAAGCTTTTCGCATTCCAATTTATAAGCAATCTCGGATAATAACTTGCCGTAGCTTTTCCCTTTTTCAAAGCTTTGATAAGCGATATTAAATCTTGTCTGACCAAAGGTCTTTTCATTAAAAGCTTCGTTTATAACGCGCTTTATCTTTTCAATTTTATCCTTTATATCCGAAGCAGCGGGCGCAATTATAGTAAATTTGCCTCCGGCATTCATTATTACGCAGGCCGCGGGAATTTTAAATTTATCGCATATCATTATAGAGGCAAGCTCTACCGAAGCGGACACAAAAAAGGATTTTCCTCTTAATATTTTTGCCGCATACCTGTTTGATTCGCCGCCCGCGTCAAATATAAAATCCTGTATTCCGGTAAAATCCCCTTGTATTAAAGCAAGCTTTTCGGGTTTATTGTCGGCATAATAAATAGCCGAAGTCAAAGCGGAGCGTATTTTACAAAAATCGTATAAAGATATGGCGGCTTCCTTGGTAGATATTGGAATAGCATGACAATATTTTTCAAGTATCGAGCAAAGGGCGTTATATAGATTTTCGGAGGTAATATTATCTTTTTTAACCGCGTTATATAAATTTTCAGTGGGAATATTATCTTTTTCCCCGTCCGGTTCATTGATAGCCTTTGATAATCCTGTAATAAGTTCTTTATAATCCTCTTTATTATTAGACCTTTTAATTTCTTTTTCCGGCAAAGGGCAAATATCCGGGCTTAATTTTTTAAACGGATAATAATAAACCGGAGCGGCAGCCCCCTTATTATCGTCGGACGAATTTAAATTTATTTCGGGAAATATGCTTTTAAGATTATTGCTATAAGACCCTTTTTTACCCTTAATATTTAAATCGAGCAATTTTTCGGCGTTATCTATAGCCGTTTGAAGCTTTTTATCCTGTTTGTCGCTTAAAAACGCCGAAAAATTAACGCCTTCAAAAAATTCTTCAACGCCATATAGCAAGCCGAATAAGGCTATTTTATAATGTTCTTCCGCCATATTTTATACTCTCCTTTCCCTGTTTAAATTCGGCGCGACAGCTTATCAGCTTGTTATGCAACCGAATATATAATTATTCTTTTTTGCGTCTAAATTTTAGTTATGGATCTTTGCTCTGTTGTATAGCCCCCGCTCTCCTTTGTCGCTTTATAATCATACCTTTTTTTAATAATAAAAATTTCCTATAAAATTATATAACGCTTGCTTTTATTCTTCCCAAACCAAACGAACTTTGCTTGCCTATATAGGTTTTTTCGCAAAATTTTATCAAAGGCATAAATTCCCCGAGCTCCCCTTCATATACTACGCTTCCTTTTATTCCGCCGAAAAACATTCTTTTTTTTTGCCTGCCGGAATAACGGCTTAAATCTTCCCATGTTATATTGGTTTCAATAATTTTTATTTTTTCGGCTCTTTGAATCATGTCCTGATAATCGATATCTAAAGCCTCGTTCCCGTATATTGCCATAAGAGATTTCGCTCTTCTTATCATTCCTCTTGCTAATATATGGAAATCTGCGTCCGAATTAAAACGGTTTTTATATTTCATTCTAAACGGAGTTATAAAATCGATTTTGATTTTTTTTATATTTTCCGTTTTATCCAAGTTTACGCTAATATCCGGCAGATTTTCCATAAGATTAAGCCTTTGATTTTCGGCAAGATAAATTAAAGTATCCTCTAAAAAAACGGAATTAAGCGCAAATGTTCCGCGCTTCGCAAACTCTTCGCCTTCTTTAAAAAGCTTTGTTCCTATGCCGTTTTTTCCCACATTATCCATAGCGTAAATAAAATATGGAATATATTTATTAAAGTCGCCGAAAATTATTATATTAAAATTAAAATCTGCTCCCTTATGTATTATATTGTTACGGTTAAGCGGAGGCTCTATAACAAAAGCGTTAGGCATAGTAGGCGGATTATTACAAGACAAAGAGGAAGGCGCAAATATTTTTATATAAAGGCACTCGGTTTTTAAAAGGCATTCTTTGCAGTATCCTTTTTTTATAGGACATACCGATCTTTTTAAATGAAAACCTAAACCGCCTCTTAATGCCGAACCCGAATAATCATTAAAAACAATATCCGACGAAACAATAGATTGAAATGAATACTTGCCGTATTTCATTTTTATATTTCCTTATGCTTATTTTTCTATCTTATAAGACCTTTTTTGCCAAATCTTTCTATAAAGTAAATATAGGCGGGGCGCTATATTTTAAAATGACATGGAGGTTGATTATGTCATTTGAACCAAAAGGAGAAATCTACGAATTATTTTTGCTTGCCGTCATTTGCCGTTCTTTGTTAAGCGGCGCAAATTGATTTGATTTTATAGCCAAAGGAAGATGATAAACTTTCGCAATCAAATTATAATGATTCGGCTATATTAGTCGATACTGAAAAACTTACATTTTAAACGTAAACGGTTTTGCCAATATCTATTATTTATCGCTTTGTATTAAGGGATTTCTCGCCGCGCTCGACAAGACAGGCAGAAATAAAATTTATCAAAATAACAGAAAGTAATTTTTTTCCGTCTCTTTGCAGCGCGTTGTTTTTGTTTGTCATTTCGAACGAGCGAAGCGAGGAGAAATCCCTTAATTAGCGCCTTCTAATCTTATTCTTTGTACAAATTTTTTGGCGATTAAAAACCTTTTTTAATAGCGAAAAAGAAGCCGAACTCGTTTCGCTCCTCCGGATTAAACTTTTTACGGCGGAAACGGCAAACCAAAATTATAAAACAAACAGCCAAATAAAAAAATTACTGTTACGGGTTATAATTACAAAGCCTCCGCCCAACTTTTCCCTTTTTTCATATTAATTTTAAGAGGAACTTTTAAAACCGCTATATTTTCCATAGCCTCCTTAATCAAAACGGAAGCGGTTTGCATCTCTTCCGAAGGAACTTCAAATATAAGCTCGTCATGAACCGTAAGAAGCATGCTTGTTTTTAAATTCTCCGTTAACAAAAGATCGTTTACCTTAATCATTGCAAGCTTCATAAAATCCGCCGCGGTTCCTTGTATGGGAGTGTTGACAGCGGTTCTTTCCGCAAACCTGCGCATATGAACGTTCGCGCCGTTTATATCCGGCAGGCGTCTTATTCTACCTAATAAAGTGGATACCTTTTCCGTTTTTTTCGCCTCTTCTATAGTATTATCTATAAAATCTTTTACCCCCGCATACTTTTTAAAATAACTATCTATATAAACCTTTGCGGTTTTTTGAGTAATTCCAAGTTCTTGAGAAAGTCCATAAGGACTCATACCGTAGATAATGCCAAAATTCACCGCTTTGGCGGCTCGCCTTAATTCTTCGGTAACCAAATCCGGAAAAACGTTAAATATTTCAATCGCCGTTCTGGCATGAACATCTTCGTTATTTTTAAAAGCCGGAATAAGTATGGCATCGTCCGAATAATGAGCCAAAATTCTAAGTTCTATTTGAGAATAATCTGCGGACAACAACTCCCATCCCTGCTTTGGAATAAAAGCTTTTCTGATCTTTTTGCCCGCTTCGGTTCTTATAGGAATATTTTGAAGATTCGGCGAAGAGCTGCTAAACCTACCTGTAGCGGTTATGCTCTGATTAAACGAGGTATGAATTCTTTTTGTCGTAGGATTAATAAGAGCAATAAGAGCGTCCGCATAAGTTGATTTTAATTTTGCCAAAGTTCTATATTCCAACACAAATGCCGGAAGCGGATGAAACATAGAAAGAATTTTTAGAACCTCTACATCCGTAGAATAATTTTTGGTTTTTTTAGTTTTTTTTTGAACCGGAAGACCCAATTTATCAAAAAGTATTTCTCCGAGCTGTTGAGAAGAATTTATATTAAATTCTTCGTCCGCGCATTCATAAATATTTATCGCAAGTTCCTTAAGTCTTTTTTCCGAAGATGCGGAAAACGCTTGCAAACTTTTAACATCTACGCAAATTCCGGCAAGTTCCATCTTCATTAAAATCGGTATAAGAGGCATTTCAATATTATAAAAAAGATCGTAAAGCCCCTCTTGTTTTATAAGAGGCATTAAAACCTTATAAGCGCTAAAAGTAACATCCGCATCTTCGCAGGCGTAAATCGAAGCTTTATCTATATCCGCTTTGGAAAAAAGAGCTCCCGCTCCGGTTCCTGCAACCTCTTTAAAACTCATCATTTTACAATTTAAAAACTTTGTCGCTATATTTTCCAAGCTATGAGAATGTTCCGAAGGGTTGATAAGATAAGAGGCTATCATAGTATCGAATACTACCCCTTTTAATTCAATGCCGTATCGCAAAAAAACCGTCATATCATATTTAATATTCTGCCCTACTTTTTTTATATCGAAATCCTCGAGAAGCGGCTTTAAAACTTCCAATACCTCTTTTAAATCAAGCTGTTTTTCCGCCCCCTTATAATCATGCCCTACCGGTATATAATAAGCCTCATTTTCCTTTACGGAAAAAGATATTCCCACAAGCATAGCGTTAATCGGAGATTCCGAAGTGGTTTCCGTATCGATTGCAAAAATATCAGAGCCTTTAAGCAAAGTTGCCGCCTCTTGAAGCTCCGCCTTTGTCAAAACCGTTTTATACCTTTTTTGAGAATAATCCGGCTTGGAAATATAGGTTTGCAAAAGCTTTTTAAATTCCAATTGTGCAAAAAGCTTAACAACCTTATCCTTATTCGGCTCTTTATACTGAAAGTCTTCGGCTTTAAAGGACAAATCCATATCGGTTTTAATAGTAACCAGTTCTTTGCTTAAAAAAGCTATATCCTTGAATTTTTCAAGTTTATCCGCCATCTTTTTTTTAGATAAAGAATCAAGGTTTTTATATAAATTTTCAAGGCTTCCGTACTCTTTTATCAACACAAGAGCCGTTTTAGGTCCTATCCCCGCAATGCCCGGAACATTATCGCTTTTATCCCCCGTTAGCGCCATCATATCAATCATTTGCAAGGGCTGTATCCCGTAAGAATCTTTTACGGTTTTAAGGTCTATAAGCTTCGCCTTCATAGGATCCCATATCGAAGTTTTTTCCGTAATAAGCTGCAAAAAATCTTTATCGCTTGTAACCATTACAACAAAAAACCCGGCGGACTCCGCCGCAATTTTTAAAGAGCCTATTACATCGTCCGCTTCATAACCTTTTTGTTCGACTACGCTTATATTAAAAGCATTGGAAACATCCTTTATATAAGGTATTTGAACAATCAAATCCTCCTTCATAGGAGGACGATTAGCCTTATAATCGGAATAAATTTCATGCCGAAAAACAGGACCTTTAACGTCAAAAGATATGCCCCAATAATCCGGCTTTTTGCTTTCCTGCAACTTAATAAGCATATTCGTAAAACCGAAAATAGCATTAGTGGGCAGCCCTTCGGAATTAGATAAGCTGGCTATGGCATGATATGCCCTATGAATATACGCGCTGCCGTCTATAAGGTATAATGTTTTTTTTTTATTCATATCTTTTATTATTTTTATTATAAAATTTCCTCTTTTTAAATCGGTTCAAAAAACATTCAAAGTTTTTTTGCGTATAGGCTACTTAACAAGCTTACCGTTGTTAAGACCGGGTAAGAACATCAAGAAACAAGCCAAAAGCGAGCCAAACAAACTTAAACAGCCACCCGTTTTTAATCATTATTTTCAATAATTAATAGTTTCTCTTAATCCCCTTTATCAACGAAGATGCGGCGGAAATTATAATCATCCCTTTTCCGTCCGAATAAAAACGCTATCCCTTGCTTGCTATTTTTGCAAGCTAAAATTATTAAACTTAAACAGTATATATTTTTTAATCTTGCAACATCTAATACTATGTTTTAATAGCTTCATAAAAATAACTGCGTCCGATTCAAATGCGGGTTGGTAAAACATAAGTATAACATTAAAATCTAATCATAAC